>JBPYFF010000030.1:0-3302 GCA_051984455.1 Acidimicrobiales bacterium
GACTCGTCGGGGCGAGCGCTCTGGCCCCTGCCGCCCATCGCTGCCCGGCCAAACGGGTGCCGCCTGTCCGGCCCCGCCTGACGGCGCCTCTGGCCTCGTCGCCGTCAGCATGCCGACCCCGCCCGGACACAGCCGCTTCTCCGCTCCATGCTGTACCAACCTCCCGTCGTTCCGGCACAGCCCCCCGACAGGCGTCGCTACTCCTGGGGGCACTCGCCGGTGAGCACCACGACGGGTCTGGCACTAGGGCTGCCTATGAGTCGCTAAACCGTAAACCACGCCGAAGATGGCTGGCAAGCATCGGAGCGGGCCCTGGCTGGATTCAGGTTCGTTCCCGAAAGGGTTCCTAAAGGACCGGCTCCGCCAAGGAGGAACGCGTCTCTGGCGCTGGCTCGGAGAAGGGCCGGTCCGACTGTTCCTCGAGGTCCAGGCGGTAGGCGGCACCCGGGTCGCGGGATCTGATGGGCGGCACCCAGCCCTGTCCCTCTATGTGACGGCGCACGACCCTGGCGGGTACCCCGGCTACCACCGAGCGATCAGGGATCCAGCCCCGGACGACCGACCCGGCGGCGACGGTGACGTTGCGGCCGATGTCAGCGCCAGGGAGCACCATGACGCCTGCGCCCAGCCAGCTGCCCGCTCCGATCCGCACCGGGTCCTCGGTGACCCACTGCTGCGCGATCGGCAAGGCAACATCGGCATAGCTGTGGTTGTGGTCGGTGATATAGACGTGCGGCCCCATCGTCACGTCGTCCTCGATTTCGATTCGGCACCGCCCGATGATCGAGTTGCCCCGGCCAACGGTGCAGCGGTCACCGATGGTGATGACGGGGTCGGCGTTCGGGTCGATGGTCTCGTTGGGCATACCCACGGCCAGGCTGACATGGGGGCCAATCAGGGTCGCGGTACCAATGCTGATCCACCGCTCGCCGAACACGGCTCCAGGCGGAAAGCCGATACAGCTGTCGCGTCCCATGGAGCGAAATCGACGGCCGCGGGCATCCGTCGGCGAGACGGTGCCAACGACCGTGACCCATCTCCAGGTTCGTTGGATGACGCCCGCCACCAGGTTTCGGGCCAGGCCCGGGAGGTCTACAGGAGGCACGACCGCAACATAGGGGAAAACCCCGTCCGTTCTCTCGCCGGTAGCCCGCCCGGCGTTACGGTAGGGCGTGGGTGTGACCAGGTTGGGTCGGCTCCTGGTACCGATCGTCGTGGTGGCGGGCTTGGCATCCGGGCTTTCGGCCTGCTCGAGCTCGACGAAAAAGCAGGCAGTGACCGGAGGGAGGCTTGGAGCCCCCACGGCTCTGACCGTCGACGGGCTGGCAACGCCGCTTGGCCTCGACCCGTCTGATGTCGCGTTCGCCTGGCACGTGAACGACGGCCGGCGGGGGGCGCGCCAGCAAGAGGATGAGATCACCGTCGCCCGCATGAGCGTCGGCGGATCAGGCGGGGGCAGGACGTCGACCGTATGGGACTCGGGCCGAGTGGCATCACCGGACCAGGCGTTCGTTCCTTATCGCGGCCCCCGCCTGGCCTCGGATGCCGTCTATCAGTGGAGCGTGAGGACGTGGGACAGCGCATGGGACAGCGCGGGTCGTGCCAGCCCGCGTGCTCGCTCGACCTTCGAAACGGGGTTGCTCGACGGGGACTGGAAGGCCGACTGGATCTGGCGCAGCGCCAGTACGACCGCCGAGCCCGACCAGTACACCTACGTGCGCAAAGAGGTCACGCTTGCGCACTCGCCCATCGTCCGGGCCCGCGCCTATGTGTCCGGCGACCAGCAGTATGAGATGTCCATCAACGGCGCGCTGGTCGGCAAGGGCCAGGCGTACAGCTTCCCGGACTCCCAGTATTACGAGACCGTCGACGTCACCCATGCCCTTCATGGCGGCCTGAACGCCATCGGCCTCCTGTACAACTGGCAGGGCCCGACGAAGGGTCATCCGGCCGGCCAACCTGGCGTGATTGCCGAGATCCAGGTGACCCATCAGGATGGCGGGGTCGAAATCATCACCACCGACGGGACCTGGCGGGTGCGCCAGGGCGCGTGGTTCGATCCGACCCAACGGGACCTCGAGGGTGATCTGGTTGACTACACCGAGAACATCAACGGCCCGGCCGAACCGATCGGATGGGACCGTCCCGGATTCGACGCATCGACGTGGTCACCGGCGACAGTGATTGGGCCGGCCGGGACCTCGCCATGGACGCATCTCGTATCGGTCCGAACCCGCACGGTATATTCGCCCATCCATCCTGTCGCGGTGACGCGGCTCGCATCCGGCGGGGTGGTCGCTGACTTCGGCAAGGTCTACGCGGCCATCCCCACCGTCACCTTTCATGACGGCGTCAGCGGCCACCTCATCCCGATGCACGCCGGCTATCTGCTCGACACCTGCCCCGACCCGGCCGTACCCGCACCGTGTGTTACTGGCGAGGTCTCCACCGTGCACGGCACGCAGCACACCGACATGAGCTACTCCTACATCGAGCGTGGCGGCGGACTTGAGACCTTCCAGCCCTTCGACTACCTCGGCTTCCGGTACCTCCAGATAGACCAGCCGGGAGAGACGCTTGACGCGAGCGACATCGTCGCCCTAGCCCGGCACACGGCCATTCCCGATGACCAGGAAGCGACGTTTTCCTCGTCGAACCCGACGGTCAACGCGGTGTTCGACCTGGGAGAGCACTCCGCTCTGTACACGGCGCAGGAGCAGTACGTCGACACGCCGACTCGAGAGAAGGGGCCGTGGCTCTGGGATGGGTTCAACGAGTCCCAGACCGCCATGAGCGCGTTCGGAGAACAGAACTTGTCCCGCAAATCCCTGCTCGAGTTCGCCCAGTCGCAGAGCCGCTACTGGCCGAACGGTGCGGTCAACAAGATCTACCCGACCGGCCTGGGAGCGCTCGACATCAACGAGTTCACCGAGATCTACCCCGAGTGGGTGTGGCAGTACTGGCTGCACACCGGGGATCGAGCCTTGCTCACGACCGTCTATCCGGTCCTGGTCAACCTGTCCGACTACGTCAACAACTCCGTTGATCCCACGAGCGGGCTGGTCTCGAACCTGCCGTCCACGAGCATCTATTACAGCTTTCCCACCGTCACCCGTATCAACGTGCTGGGTGTGAACGTTTTCCGTGTCGTGGGTGAGGTCGCCGCCGTCCTCGGCCGGGCGCAAGCGGAGATCGCCCGCCAGCAAAGGCGTCAGGCGGCGCTCACGACCGCAATCAACGTGAGGCTGACTCGTCCCGACGGAACCTACGTCGATGGTCTCCAGGCGGATGGAACCCAGGTC
>JBPYFF010000031.1:0-5509 GCA_051984455.1 Acidimicrobiales bacterium
GGGAACAGCTCCGGCCTCATGGCCAGCCGGGCCAGGTCGAACGGCTCGAAGCCGAGGAACTTGGGCACGCCCGGCGGCGCGTCGAGGTGCAGCTGGGGCCAGCGCCCGACCGCGGCGACGACCGCCAGGCGAAGGTCGGCGTTGACCGTGCTCGGGTGCCCGACGGCCGACAGGAGCGGCAGGTCGTAGATGCTGTCGGAGTAGGCGAAGCTCTCCGCCAGGTCGACCCCGCGGCGGCCGGCCCACTCGCGGACGGCCGTCAGCTTGCCGGCCGCCCACACGAATACGCCGTCCAGCCGGCCGGTGTAGCGGCCGTCCCGCGAGGCATAGCGGGTCGCGATGACATCGTCGAGACCGAGCCGGCGGGCGAACGGCTCGATCAAGTCGAGCGGCGTGGTCGTCGTGAGCACGACCGGTCGCCCTGCCGCCCGGTGCTCGTCCAGGAGGAGTTCAGCGTAGGGAGCGACTAGTTCCATCAGGGGCCCGGCGGCGTCCTCGGCCGCGGCCCGGACCCGGTCGCGGGACAGGCCCCGCAGGGCGAAGACCAGCGAGCGGGCCAACGCCATGGCGGGGAGGGACTCGCCGAACAGGTCGTAGGCAAGGTAGAAGAACGCCAGTCCCGGGACCGACCGCTCAAAGACCAGTCCCGCCCGCCGCATGGCGTCAGAGAGGACGGGACCGCTGGCGCCGGTGAGGAGGGTCCGGTCGAGATCGAAGAACGCGGCGCCGGCGGCCGTCGCGTGAGGCCGGGGCATGAACAGCACCGTAGACGCGTCGAAGGGGCCGGTGGGGGGTTACCGGCCCCTTCGGAATCGCGGGGACCCGGAGGGGGGAGCCCGAGTCCGTCGCTGTGCTACTCGTTATTCTCGCAAACAAATTTCTATCTGTCCAACAGTTATTGACGATATCTGCTATCTCTGACACAGATGGATCTGCGTCAACTGGCCGCGCTGGTGGCGGTCGCCGAGCACGGCAGCTTTTCCGCCGCGGCCGACTCGCTGCGGACGGTGCAGTCCAACGTGTCCAACCACGTCGCCCGCCTGGAGAAGGAGCTCGGTGTCCAGCTGGTCGACCGCCAGAGCGGGTCCCTGACGGAGGAAGGCCAGGCCGTGGTGGACCGGGCTCGGCGGATCAACGGAGAACTGAACGCCCTTGTCGCTGACGTGAACGCTCTGCGTCACGAGGTGGTGGGCACCGTCCGGCTGGGCATGATCGGCACGATCGCCCGCTGGCTGGCCCCTTCCTTGCTCGCCGGCCTGGCCGAGCGCCATCCCAAGGTCCATCTCATTGCCCACGAGGGAACCACGGTCACCCTGGACCCCCAGCTGGCCAACGGCCGGCTGGACCTCGCCGTCGTCCATCTTCCGTTCCCCGGCTACGACCTGACCTCCCGCCGGCTGTTCGACGAGGACGTCGTCCTGGTCGTCCACCCCGACCACCCGCTGGCCAGTCGCGAGCCACTCGAGCTGTCGGACCTGGAAGGCCTGCCCCTGCTGCTGCCGGCGCCCGGCACGCCTTTCCGGGAGGAGATCGACCAGGCTGCTTCGAAAGCCGGGGTCGCGCTGACCGCCAAGGCGGAACTGGAAGGCCTTCGTCTGATCGCCTCCCTGACCTTCGACGGGCATGGCCCGTCCATCCTCCCGGCCACCGCCGTTCCCGACCGTGTGGCCAAGGACTGGCGGCGCATCACGGTGTGCGGCCTTCCTCGCCGGCAAGTGGGAGTGGCGGCCCGCCGGCGAGCGCTGCCGAGCGCCCCGGCCCGGGCCACGTCCAGCGTGCTGGACGAGATCATCGTCGCAGCCGTCGGCAGCCACCCGGGGCTCCATCCCCCGGGAGAGGGCTGAGCGCTAGCGCAGCTGGCGCAGCACGTACGGGAGGATGCCGCCGTGGCGGTAGTAGTCCTCTTCCTTCGGCGTGTCGATCCGCACCGTGACGGTGAACCGCTTGTCGTCGGCCGTCACGCGAAGCTCGTAGGGGAGGCGCTGGTCAGCCGCGAGGCCTTCCAGGCCGGTGATCTCGAAGGTCTCCTCGCCGGTCAAGCCCAGGCCGGCGACGCTCTCACCGTCCTGGAACTGAAGAGGCAGCACGCCCATGCCGATCAGGTTTGACCGGTGGATGCGTTCGAAGCTCTCAGCCATCACCGCCTGTACCCCGAGGAGCGCCGTGCCCTTGGCGGCCCAGTCCCGCGAGGAACCCGACCCATACTCCTTCCCGGCCAGCACAACCAGCGGTACTCCTTCGGCGCCGTAGCGCATGGCGGCGTCATAGATCGAGAGCTGTTCGCCGTCAGGCAAGTGGCGAGTCACGCCGCCCTCCGTCCCTGGCGCCAGCTGGTTCCGGAGCCGGATGTTGGCGAAGGTGCCCCGGACCATGATCTCGTGATTGCCCCGCCGGGACCCGTACGAGTTGAAGTCCTTGGGATCGACTCCGTGCTCGATGAGCCATCGCCCCGCCGGGCCGTCGCGGCGAATGGTCCCCGCCGGTGAGATGTGATCGGTGGTCACACTGTCACCCAGCCGGGCCAGGCACCGGGCACCGTGGACGTCGCGCAACTGCCCGGGCCGCTCCGGCAACCCGTCGAAGTAGGGCGGCCGGCGAACGTAGGTGGAGTTCTCGTCCCAGGCGAAGCTGGTGCCGGAAGGAACAGGAAGCGCGTTCCAGTTGTCGTCGCCGTTGAAGACCTCGGCATAGCTCTTCCGGAACATCTCGGAGGCGATGGAGTCCGTGACCACGTGGTTGACGTCGGCGCTGGTCGGCCACACGTCGCGCAGGTAGACGGGGTTGCCGTCGTGGTCGTGTCCGAGCGGCTCGGCGAACAGGTCGATGTCCATCGTCCCGGCGAGCGCGTACGCGACGACAAGCGGCGGCGACGCCAGATAGTTCATTCTCACGTCTTGATTGATTCGCCCCTCGAAGTTGCGATTGCCGGAGAGGACGGCGGCGGCGGCCAAACCGCCGCGGTCGATGGCGTCGCTGATCTCTGGCAGCAGCGGGCCGCTGTTGCCGATGCAGGTCGTGCAGCCATAGCCGACCAGGTCAAAGCCGAGCTTCTCCAGATACGGGAGCAGACCGGCCCGCTCGTAGTAGTCCATGACCACCATCGAACCCGGCGCCAGGCTCGTCTTTACCCATGGCTTGGCGGTGAGCCCCCGTTCGACGGCATTTTTGGCCAGCAGGCCGGCGGCGATCATGACTGATGGATTGGAGGTGTTGGTGCAGCTGGTGATGGCGGCGATGACCACATGGCCGTGATCCAGCTCGAAGCTGGTCCCGCCCGGGAGCGTCACCGTCACCGGATTCTGCGGCCGCTCCCCCATCCCGCCGTCGACAACCACCGACGCCGACTGCCTCGGGTCGACCGTCCCCCGGCCGGGGGCAGGCGGGTCGCTGGCAGGAAACGACTCGGCCGACGCTTCGTCCACCGTTCCGTTGTTCACTCCGTCGGGCAGACGGCCGTTCGGTCTCGCTTCCTCTGGCAGCAGATGGGCCAGGCTGGCTCGGAACCTGGGCTTCGACACGCTGAGCGGGACCCGGTCCTGGGGTCGGGTCGGGCCGGCCAGGCTGGGTTGCACGGTGGACAGGTCGAGCTCCAGCCGTTCCGAGAAGTCAGGCTCATGCCCGGGCTCGTGCCACAACCCCTGCTCCTTGGCGTACGCCTCGACGAGCGCGACGTGATCGTGAGGCCGGCCGGTGAACTCGAGATACCGCAGCGTTTCCGGATCGATCGGGAAGATGGCGCAGGTCGACCCGTACTCCGGCGACATGTTGCCGATCGTGGCCCGGTTGGCCAGAGGAACCGCGGCGACACCGTCGCCGTAGAACTCGACGAACTTGCCGACCACGCCGTGGGCTCGCAGCATCTCGGTCACGGTGAGGACCAGGTCGGTGGCCGTCGATCCCTCGGTCAGCTCGCCCGTCAGCTTGAAGCCGACCACCCGTGGCACCAGCATCGAGACCGGCTGGCCGAGCAGCGCTGCCTCTGCCTCGATGCCCCCGACGCCCCAGCCAAGGACTCCGAGCCCGTTGACCATGGTGGTGTGAGAGTCGGTCCCGAGCAACGTGTCGGGATAAGCGTCCGCCGAGTCGGCGAAGACCACCCGCGCCAGGTACTCCAGGTTGACCTGGTGGCAGATGCCGGTGTTGGGCGGCACGACCTTGAAGTTGTCGAACGCGCGCTGGCCCCAGCGCAGGAACTGGTATCGCTCCTTGTTGCGGGCAAACTCGAGCTCGGCGTTCTTGACGAAGGCGTCGGGAACGCCATAGACGTCCGCCACGATCGAGTGATCGATGACCAGCTCGGCCGGGATCTGAGGGTTGACACGGGAGGCGTCGCCGTCCAGCGCCGACATGGCGTCTCGCATCACCGCCAGGTCGACGACCGCGGGCACGCCGGTGAAGTCCTGCATCAGGATGCGAGCCGGGGCAAACGCGATCTCGCGGCTGGGCTCGGCGTCGGGGTCCCAGCCCGCCATGGCCTCGATATCCGCCGCCCTGACGGTGATGTCGTCCTCATGGCGCAGCAGGTTTTCCAGCAGGATCTTCAGGGAAAAGGGCAGCCGCGTGGTGTCGTGGGCGGGAGCGAGCCGGTCCAGCCGGTAGATCTGGAACGAACGGCCGTCCGGCGTCGATAGCCGGGCAGCGGCCCCGAAGCTGTTGCGGCTGCTGGCTCCCATGTGGCGCCTCCTTTTCCTGCCGGGCAGCATACGGCCATGGTTGAACTGACACGCGAGGAGCAACGGGTTCTCGGCTGCCTGATCGAGAAGGAAGCGTTGACGCCCGATCAGTACCCGCTGACGTTGAACTCGCTGCTGCTGGCGTGCAACCAGACGACCAATCGCGACCCGGTCGTGCTCTATGACCGGGAGACGGTGACCGGCGCGCTCGCGTCTCTGAAGGAGAAGCAACTGACGCGGGTGGTCTATCCGGCTCATGCGCGGGTAACGAAATATCGCCACGTGATCGGGGAGATGTGGGCGCTCACCGAGCAGGAGCAGGCGGTGCTGGCTGTTCTCATGCTCCGAGGGCCCCAGACGGTGGCGGAGCTCAAGGCCCGGACCGATCGCTACGCCAGCTTCGAGGAGCTGGGGGGAGTCGAGGGTGTCCTCGACCGGCTCGCCTCCCGACCGGAGGCCATGGTGAGGCGGATGGAGCGTCTACCCGGTCAGCGGGAAGAACGCTTCTGCCACCTGTTGGGCGGCCAGGAGCAGGAGGTGGAGGCAACACCATCAGCACCCCCGCCGTCGCGTCCGCCGGTCACGATCGAGGCCGAGGTCACAGCGCTCCGCGCCGATGTCGACGGGCTCCGGGACGAGGTCGACGCCCTCCGCCGGGATGTCAACCGTTTGCTGGATCAGGCGACCGGTAGCCTCGCACCGGATGGTTGAGCTCGTCCCGAACCGGTACCGGTCTCTGCGCTGCGGCGAGATCAGGGAAGCGCAGGTCGGCGGATCCGTCCGGCTGGCCGGCTGGATCGGGGCCAAGCGGGACCACGGCGGACTGCTTTTCGTCG
>JBPYFF010000032.1:0-2115 GCA_051984455.1 Acidimicrobiales bacterium
CTCCTCGCTCACGACCAGCGTGCGGGCGTACTCCGGATCGGCGGTGGCGTGGATGACGCGCTCCACGACGGCCCGCGGTCCCGCGGGGAATCCCGACAGATCGACTCGCGCCGCCAGGATGCGATAACTCTCGACCTCGATGGGATGGACGGTCCGCCCTGGTCGATCCATCAGGCGCCGAACCCTCTCGGGGTCACCATCCGGCCAGCCACGATCCTGGTCGTTTCCGCGCCGATGACGACGCACGTGGTCATGCCCGCCAATTTGGGGTCAAGCTCGCCCAGGGTGGTCAGCCAGACCTGCTCATCCACCCTGGTGGCGGCGGTCACCACGCCGACCGGGGGGCTCGCCGCCCGGTGCTCGAGAAAGATGTCGCGCGCCGCTCCGAGCTGCCAGGGTCGTCCCGCCGAGCGAGGGTTGTACAGGGTCACGACGAGGCCGGCCTCGGCGGCGGCGCGCAGTCGGTGCTCGATGACGGCCCACGGCGTGAGCAGGTCGGACAGGCTGATGGCGGCGTGGTCATGGCCGAGCGGCGCCCCCAGCGAGGCGGCCGCGGCCGTCGCTGCGGTCACCCCCGGAACGACCTCAACGTCAATGTCGCTCGAGCCACACAGCTCCAGCGTGACGGACGCCATCCCGTAGACGCCGGCATCGCCCGAGGACACCACCGCCACCCGGCGACCGGCGGCCGCCTCGGCTACCGCCTGCTTGGCCCGGACCACCTCATCTCCGATGGGGGAAGCGATCCGCTCCTGACCCTCCCGCAGCAGGTCCCGGCACTGATCGAGATAGGCGCGGTAGCCGATGACCACGTCGGCCTCCCGGATCGCTCGCTTGGCAGCCGGCGTTCGGTGTTCTCGTGCACCTGGCCCGAGCCCGATCAGCGAGACCCGGCCGCGAGGTTGCGCTCGGCGAGCAATCGCAATGGTCGCCGTGGCGGTCGTGCGTTTCGTCACCACCAGCTCGCCTCCCGGGCCTGCCGCCAGCAGGGCCGCCGCCTCGCACACGCTCGGAGTCCCCACTGCCCTGTCCACCACCGCGCTTGGTGTCGGCACGTCGATTCCGGCCAGCTGGACAGGGGAAAAACTCCGTACCGGAAGCCCCAGAGCGGCGATGGCCGGTTCCCGTGCCTTTCTGTCGATGGTGGCGACTTCGCTGACAGAGGAACGGGCCAGCCCGGCAGACTCCAGCGTCGCCTCCAGCAAGCGAGGAACCTCGTCGAGCGGGGAACCGGTCGACAACCCGATCCCCGCCACCAGCGAGGGGGGATGGAGCACGACCATGCCCGCCGCCAGTCCTCCCGCCGGCCCCGTCACCACCTCGTCGCTCACCGCCACGCGCAGCACACCCGACGGATCACCCCTCCAGGGCACCGGCCAGTTCCGGCGGTTCTCGATCGCGACGGGCCGGCCGTCGAGAAGAGCGGCCGTCACCGCTGCGACCGCCTGAGACGAGCCCGAAATCCCGAAGCCAGGCACCTGGTCCAGCCCGGTCAGGCCGATGGCGTCCGTTGCGGTCGTCACGACCGGCTGTGCCCCGAGAAACGACGCCACCGCGCCGGCCAGCTCGTTGCCACCCGCGGCGTGGCCGCCGCACAGCGACACCGCGAAGCGGCCGGCCTCGTCGACACACACCACGGCCGGATCGGTGGCCTTGTCGGTCAAGAGCGGTGCGATGATCCTGACCGCCGCGCCGGTCGCGAGGAACAACACCAGTCCGTCCACCTCGGACCAGCGTCGACGGATCGTCTCCGCTGCCCCGCCGTGCACGCGCTCCCATGGCAGGCGGGCGGCCAGGGCACGGCCCCGCGCCGTGACCGATACACAAAGAACCTTCACTGCTCCGGTCCCCAGACGATGAAGACCGGATTGTCGGCGACCAGCCGCCAGCCGCCGTCCGGCAACCGCTCGCCTCGGCTGGCCGAGATCTGGACCACATGGCCGAGCATCTCCGCCGCTTCGGCTGCCCGGTCGAAGGCGGCAAAGGTCGCGGCGACCCGGCCGCCCGGGCGGAGCCGCCCGAGCACCGTCCGGAGGGTGGCGACTCCCCCTCCGCCCACGAACGCCCGGTCGGGGTCGGGCAGGCCGGCCAGTGCGCCCGGGGCTGCTCCCTCCA
>JBPYFF010000033.1:0-2123 GCA_051984455.1 Acidimicrobiales bacterium
ATAGCAAACACCGCTCACGAAGTTGCGGACCGTGACCTGGTTCGGGCCAGGATCGGGGATGTCGATTTCCTCGATCACCAACGGCCCTCCAGGTTCGACCTGTATGGCAGCCTTGCTCTTGATGACCGTCTCCTTCGATCGATGAAGACCTTCGCCCCACTCTATTAGGCGCGGCCTGGAGACCCGTTCGTCGACTGGCGTAGCTTCACATTCACTTCCTGCGAGGGCCACCTGACGGCTCACAGCTTTGGGCACACCTCGTCGCCTGGGAGTAGCAGCTGCTGTGCCCAGAGTTCTGGGCGTCCGTCAGCCTCCTTGGGGCGCCGGGTGCGGGCAGTCCTTTGCCATAGGTGACCCGCGGTTTCGCCGGGCATGCTTGGACAGATGAATGGTGCGGTCGTCGGGAACCCGCTGAACGCTGTGCTCGTCCCCCCACAGGCAGACCGGTTCGCGTCGCTGGTCGGCGTTGACCTCGACAGTCTGCAACTGAACGTGACCGGGTGGAACAAGCTGGTGCTCCTCGCCACCGATCGGGTCTTCCTGTTCCCCCGAGCGCAGGCCGGCGTGGAATGGTTCCTGCGAGAGATCACCGCCTACCGCGCGCTGAGCCACAGCCAGCTCACCGTTGTGCCTCACCTCCTGGGCTACTGGGATGATCCCGCCGTCTACCCGTTTCCCTTCGCCGCGGTCACGCGACTGCCCGGACGGACCCCATCGAACCCGCAGACACTGCTCGACCAGCTCGGTCGGTCCATCGCTGGCTGGCATGAGCTAAGCCCGCCCGAGCTCCCTGACGCCCGCCCTCCCCGCCATCTTGACCTCCCTCATCACCGATGGCTTCGACGGGCGCTTGACCCGGCAACGGTCGACGACGCCGCGGCTGAAGCAGCCACCCGGCTCCAACGTCGCGATCGGCTCACTGCCTGGACCGAACTGTTACGAACGGCTGCTCGACTCGAACCCGTGCTGGTCCACGGTGACATCCACGAAGACCAGCTGCTCGCCGACGACGGCCGGCTCACCGGAATCATCGACTGGGAGACCGCCCGTATCGACCATCCCTTCTGGGACTTCGACTTCGGCGAGTGGGGCACCGGACTCTGGAGGCGGCACCGCCGCGACTTCAGCACGCTCTGGTCCCGCCTGTGGCGCGCCTACGCCACCGAGCGGGGACCCAACCTCGATCCAGATCCACGCCCTCTCGAGATCGCGTTCCGCCTACGCCTCTGTCTTCACATCCTCGATGACGCCCCCGACCCGGCCATCGTCGGGACAGTCGACGAGCAACTCGCTTACCTTTGATTGGCACCCGGGCTGGCCTCACAGCACTGCTTGGCCAGGCCACGGCCCCAGCCAGGCGGGATGACTTACCCGAACGCTCCAAGTGCCAGCAGTTCCTCGGCGATCTGAACGGCATTGAGAGCCGCGCCCTTGCGAAGGTTGTCGCCCGAGACGAACAGCGCCAGGCCCCGACCGTCGGGAACGCCCGGATCCCGCCGGATGCGACCGACGAGGCAGGGGTCGATCCCCGCGCTGGCCAGGGGAGTCGGCATGTCGACGACCTGCACTCCCGGGGCCGAGGACAACAAGGCCCGTGCTTCGTCGGGCGAGACGGGCGACTCGAACTCAAGATTCAACGCGGCCGAATGGCCGGTGTACACCGGCACGCGGACGCAGGTGCACGAAACGGGCAGGGAAGGGATGTCCAGGATCTTCCTGCTCTCGTCCCGGAACTTGTGTTCCTCGTTGGTCTCGTCGTCAACCAGGGTCCCGGCGATCGAGAGCACATTGAAGGCAACCGGCCCAGGGAACACTGAGGGCGGCGGGAATCCGACCGCGGCGCCGTCGAAGGTGAGGGCGGCGGATTTTTCCCCCACTGCCCGCACCTGATCCTCGAGCTCGTCCACGCCCTTCAACCCTGCGCCCGATACGGACTGGTAGGTCGCCGCGACCAGCCGCCGCAAGCCAAAGGTCCGATGCAACGGGGCGAGCGCGGGCATGCAGACCATCGTCGTGCAGTTGGGATTGGCAACGATGCCCTTAGGAATCGACGAAAGCGTCGACGGGTTCACCTCCGAGACGACCAGCGGTACCTCTGGGTCCATGCGCCAGGCCGACGAGTT
>JBPYFF010000034.1:0-2943 GCA_051984455.1 Acidimicrobiales bacterium
TGACCTTTCCTCGTTCAGC
Organism: Acidimicrobiales bacterium; assembly: GCA_051984455.1. Lineage (GTDB taxonomy): Bacteria > Actinomycetota > Acidimicrobiia > Acidimicrobiales > Palsa-688 > JBPYFF01. The sequence continues at coordinate 20 of JBPYFF010000034.1, forward strand.
CTGGTTCGAGTCTCCGCCTCTTCTTTCCGGCCGGCAAGTGCTCACCGACGCCCGGCGACTCGGCGTTGCCTCTTCCGAGGCCCTGCGCTACACCAGCGGCAGCCGGGACATGCAAGCCATGTCAGGAAGCTAGCAAACTCACTGGCACCATCTCAATAAGAGCTCACGCGGATTGGTGTGATCTGTGGGGCTTCGGCGTGTCCGGCTGGCCGGGCGGATGGTGCTGCTGGCGCGGTCGTCGGCATCGAAGTACGCCGAGCTGCGCAGCTCAGTGTCCATCGCCACCTTTGGCCTGCCGTTCGTCGAGGTTCCCAGGCTCCTGATCGAAGCGAAGAAGGCCCTGGCGGCTTCTGGCCTATCCCCAACCCGGTGGACCGGCGGAGCGGGGGCTCCGGCGAGGGCAGGCGGTTTGTCACGGAACTGCTGGAGCGGTTCTACCTGGCGGAATCGGCGCAAAAGCTGGTGTTCACCTATTCCGGGAGGATGAGCCGGAAGCTGGACCTGGCGATGACGCTGGTCGGCAACCCGCGGATCATTTTCCTGGACGAGCCGACGGCAGGGCTGGATCCACGCAGCCGCCGCACGATGTGGGAAATCGTCCGCGAGCTGGTGGCCGGCGACGTCACCGTGTTCCTTACCACCCAGTACCTCGACGAAGCCGATCAGCTCGCCGACCGGATCGCGGTACTCAACCAGGGCCGCTCTATCAGAAGCTCGGCGTCCACCTACGGAGGCAGCCCCGTCACAGGCTCGCAGTCGAACAGAGGGCTGTTAAAACCCAGTGATTCACCCGGTGCGCCGGGGAGTTGCCGCGGCGTACGGTCTCTTTTCTGGCATGACTGGACCGAGATCATCTTTGGGGCCCGCGGCCACGAGAAGGGATAAGCATGCCTTCACGTCAGCGCAAGCCACCTGACGACAGCCCTCCGCCCCCCGACCGCGAGCCGGACGATGACGAATTGTTCGAGGACGAGGAATCCTTGCGGCTGCACGAGGCCTATCTGGAATATCGGGTCGCCGGCGGCGAGCCGGCTACCCCCGAGGCCTACCGGCGTGCGGTCGAACAGTTCGACCGGCTACCCGGCGCCATCCGGACCCGGCCGGGGGTCGGCTGGACCGCGCCGCCCCGGCCGCCCACGCCGCCGGGGGCCGATGCGCAGCCCGGCGCGACCCGCCCGGAGGGCGACACACCGCCGGACGAGGAACCGCGTGACGACGAACCCGGCGGTACTGCATGAGCATCGTCGGCACCGTATGGCATCCGCGGGGCCCGAGCCCGATCGTGGCCGGAAACCAACGCGACAACGGGCGGACCAACGCGATCGCCGTGCACCCAGGGAACGATCAGATCGCTTACGCCGGCGCGGCCGGCGGCGGGGTGTGGAAGACCGATGACGGCGGCGCGCACTGGCGTCCGCTGTTCGACCGGCAGCCCTCGCTGGGGGATGGGCAGATCTCGCTGGCCATCGGCGAGCCGGCCGCGGTGGCCATCGACCCGACCGACCCGGACATCATCTACGCCGGCACGGGGCCCCGGAAGATCGTGTCGGGCAGCGCTGTCGCTGTCGGCCTGTTCAAGTCGACCGACGGCGGGGCGTCCTGGGTATTGCTCGGCTCGGGCTACCCGGCGGACAACACCGGCAACGCGGCCACGATCTTCGGCACTACCCCCGCCACCATCAACTCGATCATCGTCGACCCGGCGAACTCGTCCGTGGTCTACCTCGCCGCCTCCACCGGCGTGTGGCGGTCGACGAACGGCGGGCTCGACTGGGCTCTCGGCACCGGCAGCAACGTCGGGGACGTTCGCTCCCTCGTGCTGGACCGCAGCTCGCGACGCCGGGCCCGGATCCTCTACGCCGGGATCAGCGGGATCAGCAGGCAAGGCGTCTTCCAGTCCACGGACGGTGGCCAGAGCTGGACCCAGATCCTCAGCAACACCACTCCCGCGGTGGCCGCCGCGCTCGCCGCCGTGCCCGGTGCGACGATGGGCCAGGTCGTGCTCGACCTGGCCCCGCCGGCCTCGCCGCCCGCGGCCGGCGGGATTCAGGTGATCTACGTGGCGATCGCCGGTAACACGAAGGCTCTGGACCCGGTGGGGCTGTTCGTGAGCACCGACCAGGGCCGCACGTGGTCCCAGCAGGCCGCCTCCGGGATGAGCGCCCTCGGGACGACCCAGACCGGGTTCTGCATGGCGCTCGCCGTCGACCCGGCATCGCCCGGGGACGGCGCGAACGACGTCCTGTTCCTCGGCTGCGTAGGACAGGGCCGGTCCACGGATTCGGGGCAGAATTTCACCCCGATCGCCGGCGTGCACTCGGACACCCACGCCTGGGGCTTCTTCACCCCGCCCGCGTCGGCGCCGACGATCGTGTACTGCGTCACCGACGGCGGGGTCTGGCGATCCGGCGACGACGGCGTGAGCTTTAAGAGCCGGAACGAAGGCGGACTCCAGACCACGCTCATCTACAACCTCGACATCAAGCCGGACGCCACCGCCAGTGAGAGCGCCGCGGCGTTCCAGGACAACGGTTCGAAGCTGGCCGGCCCTAGCCCGTCGTGGCGGCAGGGCCTCGGCGGCGACGGCTTCGACATCGTCTATTCCGGGACGACGCCCACCCGGCTGATGGCCTCGAAGAACCGCCCGAACAAGAAAGGCATACCGCAGAGCCAGGTGCAGCTCTCCGACGACGACGGCGCGACCTGGTCCGACGTCACCCCGTTCGCAAGCGGCGGAAGCGACGCAGGGCTGTTCAAGCCCCAGCTCGCGGCGGACCCGAGCTCGGCGGACGTGTTCTACGCGACCGGGCGTGCTGCGCTCGGTCGACCTGGGCGCCAGCTGGACAGTGCTCGACGACCTGCACTTCCCCCGGGCACCGGTCACCGACCTGGTGATCGGCCGGGGGTCGCAGGTACTGCAAGCC
>JBPYFF010000035.1:0-9884 GCA_051984455.1 Acidimicrobiales bacterium
CGTCCCTCCTTGTCCTGTCCAACCGGGGCCCCCTGTCGTTCACGCAGGACGCGGACGGGCAGCTTGTCGCCCGTAAAGCCCCGGGCGGCCTGGTAACAACGCTGGGGCCCGGCGTCGAAAAGCACGAGGCGGTCTGGGTCGCCGCGGCTATCAGTGACGCCGACCGGGCCGCTGCCACCACCGGGGTGGTCGAGGCGGAGGGATTCCAGCTTCGTTCCCTCGTCATGGAGCCGGATCGCTACCGCATGTACTACGACGTGATAACCAACCAGACCCTTTGGTTTCTAAATCACGGATTGTGGGATCACCCCCGCCGGCCCCGGTTCGACCGGAAATGGTGGCAAGCGTGGGACGCCTACGTGGCGGTCAACCATCTGTTTGCGTCGGCGGCGGCAGAAGAAGCAGATGAGGGTGCCACGGTCTTGATCCAGGACATCCACCTCACGCTGGTCGGGGGCCAACTCGCCAGGCTGCGACCGGATCTGCGCACCGCCGTCTTCATCCACACTCCTTTCTGCGCCCCGTCGGAGCTGGATGTCCTTCCCCCGGACGCAGCCAGCGCCTTGCTGCTCGGACTGGCGACGGCAGGATCGTGCGGCTTCCACACCGCTCGGTGGGCCGCGGCCTTCGAGGCGTGCTGCCAGGAACGTCTCGGGCGGGTTCCGCCTACCTTTGTCGCACCTGCCGCCCCGGATGCTGACGACCTCGCTTCGGTCGCCCGTTCGGACAGCTGCGAGGACGAGCTTCGAAGGCTGGAGGAGCAGCTGCGGGATCGCCAGTTGATCGTACGGGTCGACCGCATCGAGCTGTCGAAGAACCTCCTGCGAGGCTTCTACGCGTTCGACGATCTGCTCGAAACCCGGCCCTCTTTGCGGGGTCGGGTGGTCTTCGGAGCGTTCGTCTACCCATCCCGCCAGACCCTGGCCGAATATCTCGGCTACCGCCAGGAAGTCGAATCCCTCGTTGGCAACATCAACGCCCGGTGGGCCACGCCGGACTGGACGCCCATCTTGCTGGACACGGTGGACAACTATCCCCGCTCGATCGCGGCACTTCGTCGCTACGACGTGTTGCTGGTGAACCCGGTGAGAGACGGCCTCAACCTGGTGGCCAAGGAGGGACCGCTCGTGAACGAGCGCGACGGCGTGCTGGCGCTCAGCCGGGGCGCCGGTGCATGGGACGAGCTGGGGCCACACTCAGCCGAGGTCCACCCCTACGACATCCGGGCGACCTCTGACGCACTCCTGGCGGCGCTGGAGCTTCCGGCCGACGAACGGGCCGGCCGGGCCGGCGCGCTGCGCAAGGCGGCCGGGGCCCGAACCCCCCTCGACTGGTTCGCCGAGCTCGCAGGTGCAGCTCGCCAGCCGGGCTAACCACCTCGGGCCAGCGCCTCGAGCAGCTCCAGCACTCCGGCTGGCCCGTCCACCACGACATCGGCGGCGGCCAGCAACTCGGGGGGCGACTCGTCGCTGTGGACCGCGACAGCAAGCACCTCGCGACCCGATTTCGACATGCGGGACAGGGCCGCGAAAGCGGGGAGGTCGCCTCGATCGTCGCCGAGGTAGCACACCGCATCCAGCCCATCGGCCAGCTCCGTCACGACCGTCCCCTTGTCGGTGTCGAGCGGCGGCCGCAACTCGACGGACATGCGGCCGGGGTGGGCCACCAGGCCGCTGGCCGCGGCCTGTGCCGCCGCCCACGACTCGGTCCAGCCCTGATGCTCGGGAGCGGTTCGGACGTGCAGGGTCACGGCCAGGCCCTTGTGTTCGACGCCGACGCCCGGAGGCGCTTCCCTTGTGGCGGCCCGGGCGACCTGGTCGACGACCGGGCGCCACCGGGCGGCGGCACTCACCTCTTCCACCCCGCCACCGCGCACCCTCTCCAGGCCATAGAGACCAACGAACATGACACCGCCCAGCTCCGCCTCGCCGCCCAGGTGCTCGACGAGGTAGGCGACCGGCCGGCCCGAGATGACGGCGACCCTGGCATAACGGGCCGCCAGCGAGGCGAGGGTGGCCGGGACGCCGGGCAGAGGAACGGCCTGGGCCGGGTCCGCCACGATCGGGGCGAGGGTGCCGTCGAAGTCCGTCAGAATGGCGGCCTGCCGGGGACGGGTCAACCAGGGCGACAGCCGGTCGAGCGGCACAGCCATGACGGACGGTCGTCAGCGATGGACGGTGGTGGTCGTCGTCGCGATGGTCGTGGTCGTGGCGTGGGCTGTCGTCGTGGTGGTGCTTGCGGCCGAGCTGGCCAGGTCGGTACTTGCCACGACGAGGATGTTGGCGCCGTTGAGCGACGCGACCGGCGGCTGGGCCGGCATGGGTTGCACTGCGCTCGCCGGCAGCGCCAGGGACTGAGCCAACGCGGCCGCTTCTTTTTCATAGCCCGGCTGGAAGTAGACGATGCTGGCCGTGACCTTCTGGTTGGCGTCCACTGCCGCCAGGGTGTCATACCCCTTGGCGTGGAGCGTCTGGGTGACGGTGCCGGCCAGATGCTGGGAAACACCGGCCCCACCGCCGACGACGGTGCCGTTGGCGACCAGGACCTTGACGCTCGACGGGGGTCGGAGCGCCGCGCCGGTGGTGGTTGGAGTCGTGCCGGTCGTCGAGGTTGGATGGCTGGGCGCGGTGGTCGTCGTTCCGTGCGCCGCCACGGTCGTCGTGCTGCTCGTGCGGTGCAGGAGGATGATGCCGATCACGGCGGCGACGGCAATGAGGCCAACGGCACGGCCGATCTGGATGCCGGCCGATCGCCCGAACGAACCGTCGGACGCGGCGTGCTGCCCTGGCCTCACCGGACGGGCGGTTCTCCGGCCGAGCGCCCCGCGTACCGGGCCCGGCGCCGCTGATCACGCAGCCGGCGGAGGCGGCGAACCACGAGCGGGTCGTAGGCGTCGGCGTCGGCGGAGTCCACCAGCTCGCCGAGGAGGCGGTAGTACCGGGCGGGTGAGAGGCCGAAGCGCTTTCGGATCGCCCCCTCCTTCGGTCCGGGCTGGGTCCACCACGTGCGCTCGAAATCGAGAATGGCCCGGTCTCGCGCCGACAGTCCCATCCGGGCAACCCTTTCACGGTTGGGAGTCGGGATCAAGCATCGAGGACATCAGAGGGTTCCTGAGGACACGAGAAGTGCTGGGTTGCGGTCTGTGACTGCTGGGGTTGGGAGGACGGTCGGTGTGTCACACCGGCCTCGTATGGCAGGGGCATGGCCTCCTGGGGAGATGTCGAGCGGGTCGCGGCGACGCTCGCGGGGACGGCGCGGGCCCGGTTCGAGGCTCACGGTCTCGGGTTGCTGGCGACGTTGCGCCGTGACGGATCACCCCGGATCAGCGGCATCGAGCCGTTGTTCGCCGACGGCGAGCTGTGGCTCGGCATGATGCCGGGGTCCCGCAAGGCGGCGGACCTGCAAAGGGACGGGCGATTCGCGCTCCACAACGCGACCGTCGACAAACAGGTGACGGAGGGGGACGCGAAGATCGGAGGCAAGGCCCGCCTGGTCGACACGGAGGAGGGCATGGTCCGATTTCGCCAGGCCTTCGAACGTCACACTGGCTCCGCCCCGCCGCCGGGCCCCTTCACCCTGTTTCGCGCTGATGTTCAGGAGGTGTCGACGGTGCGGCCGGCCGGCGATCACCTCGATATCGAGTGGTGGCGGGAGGGAGAGGGGCGGAGGCGCGTCGAGCGCCGCTGAAGGGCCGTTGGGCCTGCTGGGCGGACGAACCCCTATGGCAAGCTGCACCCCGTGCAGTACCGACCGACGACGGCGGAGCTCCTGCAGAGCATCGGCGATCTGCTCAATGGCGAGGTCCTTGGCTCCGCCCCCCTGGCGCTGCAGCATCAGGTGCGGGTGGCCGGCAATCTGGTCGGGATCCTGGAGCGAGAGGCGACCCTGGGTCCCGCCGCCGAGCGGCGCGAGCGCAACCGGCTCGCCGCCCTGCTCGGCCACGACGGCGAGGTGACGGATCTGTCGGCCGAACTGGCCGGACGGTTGCGGACCCGGGATGACCCGGTGTTCGAGCAGCAGGCCTGGCACCTGCTGGTCGACATCGCACGGGATGACCTGGCCATTGCCAAGCCCGGCCATGACAGCTGGGAGGGTGAGTGAGCTCTACGGGAGCGGACGTGGCCGAAGGGCGGACGGGCCAGCTGGTGTCGGGCCTCGAGGCCTTCCTCGGCGCCGAGTGGGGCCGGCCGGTGCGAGTGTCCAACCTGGCCAGCTCGTCTGCCGGTGCCAGGCGCAACAACGTGCTTTTCGACGCCGATGACGGACGAGCGAAGCTCGGGCTGGTCGCAACGATCATGCCGACCAGCCAGATCCAGCTGAATCCCATGGGCGCCGAAGCCGCCATGCGGGACCTGGCCAGGAAGTCGGGCGTTCCCGTTCCCCGGGTCTACGCCACCTGCCTCGACTCCACGTATGTGGGGGGCCCGTTCTTTGTCTCCGAACGGGTTGAGGGGGAAACGGTGCCCCGACGGGTGTTGCGGCTCGTTCACGAGCAGCGCATGGGCGAGCTGGTCGCGGCGCAGCTGGGCGAGGCGCTCGCGCGGCTGCACGGCATCGACCCGGGGCTCGCCCCGACCGACCTGCTCGACCCGGGGCCGGGCAACCCGGCCGAAGTCGCCCTCCAGTGGGCCGGCGACGCCTTCGGCCAGCTGCTGGAGCCGCGTCCCGCCCTTGCCCTCGGACTGCGCTGGCTGGAGCGCGAGCTTCCCGACGACCTTCCCCAGCGCTCCGTCATCCACGGCGACGTTCGCAACGGCAACCTCATCATCGGGACGGACGGCCTGCGCGCCCTCCTGGACTGGGAGGGCTCCAAGCGTCAGGGCGACCCCATGGAAGACCTGGCCTGGGCGTCGCTACGGATGTGGCGCTTCCGTTACGACGACCAGGAGATCGGCGGTTTCGCGGGCCGCGCTCCGTTCGTCGCCGCCTACCGGTCGTCCGGGGGCGCCTTCGACGAAGAGCGCTTTCACTGGTGGAAGGTGCTCGGCACCCTGAGGTGGGCCCTCGGTCTGGCCGGCCAGACCGCCGCCCATCTTGACGGCCGGTTTGTGAGCATCGTGATGGCGGCCAGCGGACGGCGCGTGCCCGAGCTCGAATGGGACCTTCTCATGCTCATCCGGCCGCGCTCGCCCCGCTGAGATCAGCCCGGGGCGGGGCGGGCGGGAGTCATGTGGAAGTTCGGATCGTGTTTCAGGATCTCCCGTCGGGCGATGGTCATCTTGTGGACCTCGTCCGGTCCGTCCGCGAGCCGGAGTGTTCGCATGTGCGCATACATCTGAGCCAGGGGGAAGAACTGGGTCACCCCCGCGGCGCCGTGCACCTGGATGGCCCGGTCGACCACTTTGATGGCGATGTTCGGGATGGCCACCTTGATGCCGGAAATCTCGGTCGCAGCCGATTTGTTTCCCACGGTGTCCATCAGGTGAGCTGTGCGGTAGACGTACTCCCGGCCCATATCGATGTCGATGCGGGACTCCGCGATCCAGTCCTGGATGAGCCCCTTCTGGGCGACCAGGCTGCCGAAAGTCTGGCGCTCCAGTGAGCGTTTGATCAGGTATTCCAGCGCGCGTTCCGCCACACCAATGGCTCGCATGCAATGGTGGATCCGACCGGGGCCGAGCCGGGCCTGGGAGATGGCAAAGCCGCCGCCTTCCTCACCGAGCAGGCTGTCGACCGGGACGCGGACGTTCTCGTAGATGACCTCCGGATGACCACCCCGATCTTCGTACCCGAACACGAGCGGGTGGCGACCGAAGGAGACGCCGGGCGCGTCCTTCGGCACCACGATCATCGACTGTTGCAGGTGGCGAGGCGCATTCGGGTCGGTCTTGCCCATCACGACGAGGACGCGACAGCGCTCGGCCAGTGCGCCGGAGCTGAACCACTTTTTGCCGTTGAGCACGTACTGGTCTCCGTCCCGCTTGATCCGAAGGCCGATATTGGTCGCGTCGGACGAGGCCACGTCGGGCTCAGTCATCGAGAAGGCTGACCTGATCTCACCTTCGAGCAGTGGTGCCAGCCAATCGCGCTTCACCCTCTCAGAGCCGTAAAGGTTGAGGATCTCCATGTTGCCGGTGTCGGGCGCGTTGCAATTGAGAACCTCAGGTGCGAACGACACCTTGCCGAGCTGCTCCGAAACCGGCGCGTAGTCGAGATTGGACAGCTTGGTCCCGGGCGCCTCGGGCGAAAGGTGCGGAAGAAAGAGATTCCAGAGCCCTCGTTCCCTTGCCGCGGCCTTCAGCTTGTCGAGAATGGGTGGATAACCGTTCGGACCGACCTCTTCGAGCTGGGCGTAATACTCGACTTCATTTGGATAAATATGGTCGTCCATGAAGTGCCTGACCTCTTCCTGCATGGCCAGACCTTCTTCGGTGAATTGATAGGGCATGGAGTTCTCCTCCAGGGATATTCAGGAATATGAAGAGCGTTCTGGAAGCTAGCTTTTGAGAGTCTTTCCGTCCCCTTGACAACCCCTCTTGACAAGCGGGGCCGCGGCTAGAACCATCAACTCTCGCCCGAATTGACGTCGATGTCAACGGAAAGAGAGCGCTGCGCATGGACTTCGACCTGCCCCCCCACCTCCCGCCCCTGCTGAATGCGCTCGACGAGTTCATCGATGCCGAGATCAAGCCGCTCGAGCAGGCCAACATCCAGTTCTTCGACAAACGCCGGGAGCACGCCCGCACCAACTGGGAGGAGGATGGCACGCCCACCAAGGAGTGGGAGCAACTCCTCCGCGAGATGCGGCGGCGAGCCGACGCGGCCGGGTTCCTTCGCTATGCATTGCCGGTCGAGCTGGGCGGGCGGGGCGGATCCAACCTGGACATGGCGGTGATCCGGGAGCACTTGGCCCACAAGGGCCTTGGGCTCCACAACGACCTGCAGAACGAGTCTTCGGTCGTGGGCAACTTCCCGACGGTGCTGATGATGCACGACTTCGGAACCGAGACGCAGAAGCGACAGTTCATGGACGGGCTGCTCTCTGGCACCGTCCGGCTGGCTTTCGGTCTCACCGAGCCAGGTCACGGGAGCGATGCCACCTGGCTGGAGACGCGGGCTGACCGTGACGGCGGCGAGTGGGTGATCAACGGAGCCAAGCGATTCAACTCCGGCCTGCACTCCGCTACCCATGACATCATCTTCGCCCGGACATCGGGAGAGCCGGGCCAGCCCGTCGGCATCACCGCCTTTCTGGTTCCCACCGACGCGCCGGGGTTCGACGTGCCGTTCATGTGGTGGACGTTCAACATGCCGACCGACCATGCGGAAGTGACCCTCACCGATGTGCGGGTTCCCCAGGAGGCGGTGTTCGGTGAGGTGGATGGGGGTCTGGCGCTGGCCCAGCATTTCGTCCACGAGAACCGTATCCGCCAGGCCGCATCCGGTGTGGGGGTCGCTCAGTACTGCATCGACCAGGCGGTCGCGTATGCCAGAAGCCGGATCACCTTCGGCAAGCCGCTGGCCAGCAACCAGGCCATCCAGTTTCCCCTCGCCGAGTTGCACACCGAGTGCGAGATGATCCGCACGCTCGTGTACAAGACGGCCTGGGACCTCGACCATCATCACCACCTGGAGGTCAGCGACCGGGTGTCGATGTGCAACTACCGGGCCAATCGCCTGGCGTGCGAGGCCGCCGACCGGGCCATGCAGGTGCACGGTGGCCTCGGCTACTCGCGGCACATGCCCTTCGAGCACATCTACCGGCATCACCGCCGCTACCGGATCACCGAGGGCTCCGAGGAGATCCAGATCCGCCGGGTGGCCGGTCGGTTGTTCGGTTTCACCGGCCAGAAGGCGGCATCGGCCTCGTCGTAGGGGAGCGCCCCTTTGCGCGTCGCGTTCTCGGAACGCTTGCCCGCCTGCACCAGGCGGGAGCTTCCGAGAATGAGGTGAGCGGCAGTTATAGCCTCACGGTGCCAACGAGCCAACCGTAGAAGCGAGGTCGCAACGTGGGCGTACTGGATCTTGTCGACCGCTTGTGGCGAGGTGAGTCGTCCATCGAGGAGCACCATCCGTTCGCCCACTCCGGCGGCCTCGAGGAACTCCTGGACGGCGTCGCCTTCGTGCCGTCTTTCGCCAACGTGAGCGCCTTCTCGACCGATGACGGGCTCGTCATGGTGGACACTGGCAGCAAGATGTTCGCCCGCTTGGTGCATGACGACGTCCGTCAGTGGCGGGAGGACCGGCTGCACACCGCCATCTACTCGCACGGCCACATCGATCACGTCTTCGGAGTGCCGCTCTTCGACGAGGAGGCGTCCTCCCATGGATGGCCGGCGCCTCGTGTCGTCGCTCATGAGGCGCTGCCGGCGCGCTTTGACCGGTACATTCTGACGGCGGGATACAACGGCATCATCAACCAGCGACAGTTCCAGGCCCCTGGCCTGCGCTGGCCGACGGACTACCGCTATCCCGACGAGACCTACCGCTCATCGCTGCGGCTGGAGGTCGGCGGCGAGGTCTTTGAGCTCCACCATGCCAGGGGCGAGACCGACGATCACACCTGGACCTGGGTCCCGGCCCGCAAGGTGCTGGCGTGCGGGGACTTCTTCATTTGGGCCTCTCCCAACGCAGGCAACCCTCAGAAGGTGCAGCGGTACCCGAAGGAGTGGGCGGTCGCGCTGCGCACCATGGCCAGCCTCGGAGCCGAGTTGCTGCTACCAGGCCATGGACTTCCCGTGGCGGGCAGGGATCGAGTCAGCCAGGTCTTGAACGACAGCGCCGAACTGCTCGAGTCGCTGCACGACCAGGCGATTGCCCTGATGAACGAGGGAGCGCGGCTGGACGATCTCATCCACGGCGTCCGGCCGCCCGCCCGCCTACTCGAGCGGCCGTATCTTCGCCCGGTCTACGACGAGCCCGAGTTCGTCGTGCGCAACGTCTGGCGTCAATACGGAGGCTGGTACGACGGCAACCCGGCCACCTTGAAGCCCGCGCCCGAGGCGGCTCTGGCTCGAGAGGTGGCTGGTCTGGTGGGTGGTGCCGGCCCGCTGGCGGACCGGGCCAGGGCGTTGGCGAGCGACGATGCCGACGACCTGTCGCTGCGGCTCGCCGGGCACCTGGTCGAACTGGCCTCCCTCGCCGACCCGTCCGACCCTCAGATCCATCTGGCCCGCGCCGAGGTATTCGAACGAAGGGTCGCGGCCGAGGCATCGACCATGTCGAAGGGAGTCTTCGCCTGGGCGGCGGCCGAGTCTCGTCAAAGAGCAGGCCATAGAACCGGCTGAGGATCCATGCTCCGTGGCGTTCTGATCGATGTCGGCGGCACCCTGTGGCCAGACACCTGGCCTCGGCGACCGGATGACGAACAGGAGTGCGTTCGCCGGCTGCAGGAGGCCTCGCCCGGCCTGAGCCAGGCGGAGGCGTCCCGGTTGGTGGACATCCTCGGTCATACCGACCACCCTCTCGCTGACCGGCAACAGACGAGCGCCCTCGTCCGCGACGCCATTGCCCGGGTCAAGCCGGGAAGCCCCGTCCGGGCCGAAGCAGTGCGGGCAGCCATGAGCCTCCCTGCCCGCGGGCGAGTGCGACCATTCCCCGGCGCCAAGGAGCTGCTGGCCGGCCTGCATCAGCGTGGTCTTCGGGTCGTCATCGCGAGCAATGTCCTCTGGCGGGATGCGGCCGACTACCGCCGGGACTTCCGGGAGCTGGGGCTCTCGGATCACGTGACCGCCTTCGTGTCCTCGGTGGATGTCGGCTGGCGAAAGCCCCATCGTGCGTTCTTTGCCTCCGCCCTCTCGGCCGCCGATGTTCCGGCGAGCCAGTGCGTGATGGTGGGCGATTCGGAGAGAAACGACATCGCTCCCGCCCGTGCCCTCGGGATGCTGACCATCCGGGTCACGATCGGTCAGGCGCTTCCGGCGGGCACCTCGGACACCGTCGCG
>JBPYFF010000036.1:0-3043 GCA_051984455.1 Acidimicrobiales bacterium
GTAGGGCCCCAGGTCACCATCCATGATCCACCCGGCCGGCTCTGTTAGGTCGGCTTGAACGGTGCGCCATTGTTCGTTCGACATCGGCTGCAGAGTGGGGCTCCAGAAGTGACGGTCCAGTTCCACGACGGGCAGGTCGAGCAGGACGCCGAGGCGCCTGGCCAGCGTCGACTTACCCGCTCCGCCGGGGCCGAGGATGACGACCCGCTGCACCGGGTGGCCGCTAGAGCCGGACGCGCGGTTCGAGCCGGCCCCGACGCCCGACGCCGTCGACCACCATCAGGGCACCGGCAAAGGGCGACGTCGTGGCGAGCCCGCCGATGGCAACGGCAATGGATACGAAGAACATGCGATCGAGGCGGTCACCTCCGAACGTCACGTCACTCGGGAGTTCGACCCCGGTGTCGATGACCTCGGTGATTCCGTCACCATCCCACCGTGCGATGGTCCCTGCTCCGAGAATGCAGCTCCAGACACCTCCGTCAGCGTCAGCGCAGGCTCCATCGGGGACACCGCGGAGCGTGGTCGTGTCCACTGCCAGTCGACGGTTGGTGGCCCTGCCGGCCACCCCGTCGTACTCGTAGGCGTACAGCGCGGAAGCGACCGTGTCTGCAATGACGAGCGTCTGGCCGTCCTTGGAGTTGAGAACGACAGGGCCGTTGGCGTTGCTGATGCCGTCGTCAAGCTGGCGCCATCCGAGAGTGGCGGAGTACCACCAGTACGACCCCGGTGCCTCCTGGAGGTTCAGGGTGCCGGTGACCAGGTTTCCGTCGAGGTCGGCTGCGGCGTCGTTCGCCCGGCCTCCGAGCCCATCCGGGTACGCCCCCAGCAAGCGGGTCTCGGCGGCATCGGGGTCGACGACATGGAGGCCGTCGTCGAGCGCGGCCACCAGCCGGCCGTCGAATCCGAGTGCAAGCCCGGCCGGCATGCTGGGCATCTGCAGCGAGTGGAGTGGGGGCTCGGCCCGGTCCAGCCAGTGAAGCATCTGCGTCCCGCAGTCGACGAAGTAGAGGCGCCCCCGCTGATCATCCCATCGCACGCTTTCGCCCCACACCAAGGAGAAGTCCCCGATCCGGGAAATGGCCGGCATGATCAGATGTCTAGCTCAGGAACGGTCGCCATGAAGCAGGCGCCGGAGATCGTCTGCCTGCTGCTGGAGTTCGGTCCCGGGGACCGGCTCGGCTCGGAAGATCGCCTCCCACGGTATCGGGCCACCGGGCGCCGGATCGTCCCGATAGCGGGGTAGCACGTGGGTGTGGAGGTGCGGCACGCTGTTGCCGAGGGTCAGGTAGTTGAGTTTGATGGGATTGAACCGGGTTCTGACCGCCCTGCCCACATCGAGCACGTCCTGCCAGTAGCCGGCGGCGGCCGCGGGCTCGAGGTCGGTCGGCTCGGCCACGTGGCCAGCCTTCCAGAAGACAAGGCAGTATCCGGCCAGCCGGCTACGGCGCTCCAGCCGCACCTCGGAGAAGTTTCGGTCACACACGTGGAGCGAGAAGTCGCTGTCTCCCTTGCCAATCGACTCGCAGAGGGGGCAATCCTTGCCCGCCATCCTCGCGTCCCAATCGGCCGGCCACTGTCGTTGATTCATGACCCAAGCCTCGACCAGCCGGCCGGCGCGGACAACTCGCCACAAAACGTTCTGTGGCGAGAAGTCCAGCTGATTCCCGCCAAGGGGGGCCATCAGCACCCAGTAGCGTTTTCGGCATGTCGACGGTCAGTGTCGTGACAGGTGCCAACTCCGGTATCGGCCGGGCGATCGCCATCCACCTGGCCGGCCGGGGCCATGAGGTGTACGGGACGGTGCGGGACCCGGCCCGGGCCAGCAAGCTTCAGTCGATGGCGGCGGACGCCGGTGTTGACGTGGAGCTCGTGAGCATGGACGTCGCCGATGACGAGTCAGTTCGCCTCGGGATTGGCCATGTCATCGACGAAGCCGGCCACGTGGACGTGCTGGTCAACAACGCCGGCGTCGGCGGCAACGCCGTCGTTGAGGAGGCGTCATCCTCGCAGATCATCGAGGTAACCAACATCAACGTGTGCGGAGCGGTTCGCTGCCTGCAGGCGGTGTTGCCCGGCATGCGGGCGCGCCAAAGCGGTGCCATCGTCAACGTGACCTCGGTGACCGGACGGTTCGCCGCGATCGCCCAGGCTCCATACGTGGCGTCGAAATGGGCCCTGGAGGGGCTCAGCGAGGAACTTGCATTGGAGCTGGCGCCGTTCGGCATCCGGGTGGTCATCATCGAGCCAGGCGTGACCAAATCGGCCATCTTCGCCAAGAACGTGGACGTTCCCAACTCGACCGGTGTTTACGATGACCATTACCAGCGGATGTTCGACTTCTACGCCGCCGGCATTCCGAAGGCGACCGACCCGTTCCAGGTCGCGGCCGTGGTCTATGAGGCCATCACGACGGAAACCCCTCGACTTCGTTATCCGTGCTCGTGGGGTGGCCCTGAAGTCCTGGAAGGACGGCGCGCCATGAGTGATGAAGAGTGGGTCGACCTCGGGCGAATCGCTGACGCCGTTGAGTATCGGGAGCGGTTCAAAGCGGCGTTCGGGGTGGACATCACGCCTCCCACCTGAGGGGTCCTGAGGGGTCCCGAGGGGCCGTGAAGGGCGCGCCCGGCGCGCCGCTGGCGGTGGTTCAGGCGTTCGGCTCGGAGTGGGACGGCTCGCCCCACTGGCCGGCCAGCACTCGCGCGAGCGCCTGCATCTCGTCCCGGGACGAGACGGCGCCGAGCACACACGCGCTGAGTGCCTCAAAAAACGGCCGGCCCTCCGGGGTCGACCAGTGCACGCCCAGCGCTTGCAGTTGCTGGTCCGACATGCGGTCGAGCCTGGCCCAGCAGTCGACCAGGTACTCGACTTCGCCCACCTCGGCCCTGGCCAACCAGTAGAACTCGTCGGTGGCGGCGGCGAGCGCTCCCCACAACTTGAGGAACCGGTTGAACCGTTCAAGTGCGTCAGCGGGGACGGGCTCGTCGAGCACCTCCGGGTGGGCCCGCACGGCGGCGAGGATCTTCGACGTGTTTTCGACCCA
>JBPYFF010000037.1:0-4897 GCA_051984455.1 Acidimicrobiales bacterium
GTGTCTCAGTCCCAGTGTGGCTGATCGTCCTCTCAGACCAGCTACCCGTCGACGCCTTGGTGGGCCGTTACCCCACCAACAAGCTGATAGGCCGCGAGCCCCTCCCGAAGCGGAATCCATTTCCTCACCAGGTCATGCAGCCCGGTGGGGGTATCCGGTATTAGACCCGGTTTCCCAGGCTTATCCCGGTCTTCGGGGCAGGTTGCTCACGTGTTACTCACCCGTTCGCCACTCGGTCTTCACCAGTGTTGCCACCGGATGGACCGCGTTCGACTTGCATGTGTTAAGCACGCCGCCAGCGTTCGTCCTGAGCCAGGATCAAACTCTCCGTCGAGATCCCGGGACCAGCGGTCCCGAAGTCCAAGAGAGTCGGTCTCGGGACTCCTGCGTCCGTCGACCAACTGGCACCAAGACGGACATGTTGTCCGTGATAGTGCTTGACATTTGCACGGTCGTTGTCGACCGCGCCCGCACTAGCTTTTGGCTTCCTCTGTTCCGTTTTCAAGGAGCGTCGCAGCGGAGACACGCGCCCCGGAGGAGACGGAGGTGCCCAACCGCCATGGCCGGCGACGGAAAACTCCGCCATCGACACGCTCTCAGGGCAGGTGCCCTCAGAAGCGGCTTCCCAGGGTACCGGGCCTGCTCGAAGGTGTCAACCTGGCCCCGAGCCGGGCCTGGCCGGTCCTGGAAATAAACACGCTATCAGACATCGCCGGACAACGGTCAGCCGGTGGCTACGGCGGGGTTCCTGCCCCGGCCCGCCCGGGCGGGCGGGAGACGCAGGGGTCGCCTGGGACCCAGTACCGCCACGGGTGGTCAGCACCCGCCGAAAGGCCCACCCGGGTGCCCACGTCCGGGCGGGCGGGCGGCCGCCGGCCGTCGTCCATGATCCGCACGCCCCGATCGCCCGTCACGAGGTCGGCCCCATCGTGCTCCCTCGCCAGTCCGAGCGCCTGGCACAGTCGCCCCGGTCCTCGACCCAGGTCCCGGTCGGCGAGGGGGTGCTTCTGACCGCGTGAACGGGCTGCTCGCATCTCCTCCACGCCCGAGAGCGGTGCGATGGCCCGCAGCAACACCGCATGAGGGATGCCCGCCTCCTCACAGACGGCGTTGGCGCACCAGTGAACGCCGTAGCTGAAGTACACGTACAGGTGTCCCGGCGGGCCGAACATGGTTGCGTTGCGCCGGGTCTCACCCCGGTAGGCGTGGCTACCGGGATCGTCGCGCCCGCGGTAAGCCTCGACCTCGACGATCCGGCCCGCCCGGTTTCCCGCCACCAGCACCTTGTTGAGCAGGTCAGGGGCAACCAGGCTGGCATCTCGCCGGTAAAACCTACGAGGGACCGGGCGCATCCGGCGGTCCGGCCGCTAACTCCGGCCCATCGCACAGCCTTGCTCGGACTTCGGGCGGCGGAGGAGCCTTCTCCCTGGTCCCGAAGCGGACGCCGACGTAGGTGATCACGCCGCGAAAGACGGGCCGTTCCCCCACCCGACCGGTGAACGCGACGTCGAAGGACGTGGAACCCCACCGCTCGACACCGACCTCGATGTCGATGACCTCGTGCACCGTCGCGGCGCCCTGCCAGTCCACCGCGGCCTTCTTCAGCATGAAGTCCCACTCGTAGTCGGCCACCCGAACGCCCCTGGCCCGGAGCCAGTTCTCGACCGCGTCGTCGCAATAGGCCAGGTAGTGGGCGTTGAACACGACCCGCTGCATGTCCACCTCGCCGTACCGGACCTGGATGCGATGGACATATGGCGTGTGGGCCGGCGGACGATCAGTCATCGCTCAGCTGAGCACCCTCGGTTGCCAGGATCTGGGCGTACCGTTTGAGCTGGTCGGCCACCGCGGCCGGCCCGGTCCCACCGGGAGTCGTGCGCCTCCTCACCGCCACCCCCGGCTCGAGGAGGCCGATGGCTTCGTGCCCGAGTTCGGGGTGGGCCTCGACCAGCTCTGCGAGAGGAACATGCCGCTGCAAGGAATCTCGCACCAGCGCCCCCACCACCTCGTGGGCGGTCCGAAACGGCATGCCCCGCCCGACCAGCCACTCCGCCAGGTCCACCGCGGCCAGCACCGGGCTGTCAGCGGCCGCCTGCATCCGGCTCGTGTCGAAAGTGGCGGTGGCGAACATCCCCGTCAGGGCGCGGAGCCCCCGGTTGATCTCGTCGACGGAATCGAATAGCGGCTCCTTGTCCTCCTGCAGGTCCCGGCTGTAGGCCAGCGGGAGGCCCTTCAAGGTGGCGAGGAGCCCGGTCAGATGCCCGATCAGCCGGCCGGCCTTACCTCGCACCAGCTCGGCGATATCGGGGTTCTTCTTATGCGGGAGCATGGAGCTCCCGGTGGCGTAGGCGTCAGCCAGGCGAATGAAGGCGAACTCGTCGCTCGCCCACAGCACCAGCTCCTGCCCGATGCTGGACAGATGCACCCCAAGAACGGCGAGGTCGAACAGCGCCTCCGCCACGAAGTCGCGATCGGATACCGCGTCCAGGGAGTTGGGAAAGCGGCTGGCGAAGCCAAGATCGTCGGCCACACCGTCAGGGTCGAGCGGCAACGACGATCCGGCCAGGGCGCCAGCACCGAGCGGTGAGACATCCAGCCGGCGGCGGGTGGCGAGCAACCGCTCCACGTCGCGGGCGAGGGCCCAACCGTGGGCGAGGAGGTGGTGCGCCAGCAAAACCGGCTGGGCCCGCTGGAGATGGGTGTAGCCGGGAAGGTAGGCGTCTCCCACTTCCTCCGACCGCTCGAGCAGCACCTGCTGCAGGGCCAGCACCTGCCGGGCGATGCCGACCAGCTCCCGCTTGGCAAAGAGGCGAAGGTCGGTTGCGACCTGGTCGTTTCGGCTCCTCCCGGTATGAAGGCGCGCCCCCACGTCCCCGGCCAGTTCGGTCGCGCGGCGCTCGACCGCGGTGTGAATGTCCTCGTCGCCTGGCTGGAAGACGAACGTCCCTTCGTTCAACTCCTCCTCGATGCGGTCCAGGGCGGCCAGCAAGATGCCGGCGTCCTCCCGGGAGATGAGGCTCACCCGGGCCAGACCCCGGACGTGGGCCCGGGATCCGGCCAGGTCGTCGCGGCCGAGGCGCCGGTCGAAGGGGAGACTGACCGTGAAGTCCAGCAGCTCCTGGGCCGGCCCGTCTTCCCCAAAGCGGCCCTGCCACAGCGTCATGGTCGGGCCGCCCCCGACCCCTGAGGCGCCCCGGCCCCCGGCCCCGCGACGGCGCTCGCCTGCCGGGCCGCCCACGTCTCCACACCGAGGCCCCACAGCCGGACAAAGCCTTCCGCGTCTTGATGCCGGAAGCGGTCGCCCGCCTCATACGTGGCCAGGCCGTAGTCGTACAGTCCCACCGGGCTCCGGCGGCCCGACACGATGCAACGCCCCGGGATCTCGCAGCGCAGCCTGACTTCGCCCGTCACGAACCGCTGGCTCTCTTCGACAAACGCATCCAGGGCGGCTTTCAGCGGTGAGTACCAGAGGCCGTCGTACACCAGCTCGCTATAACGGGGCTCGGGCCGTGCCTTCTCATGGGCCAGATCCCGCTCGAGGGTGAGGTCTTCGAGGTCGGCATGGGCCATGAGCACCGCCAGAGCTCCGGGACCCTCGTACACCTCGCGACTCTTGATTCCGACCCGGCGGTTCTCGACCATGTCAATCCGGCCCCACCCGTAGGAGCCGACGACCTCGGTCACCTGCCGAATCAGTTCGTGCAGGGGCAGCGTCCGCCCGTCAATGGCGACTGGTAGCCCTTCCTCAAACCGGATCACCATGTCGCAGGGCTCGGTGGCGGTCGGGGTGGTCAACTCGTACACCTCTTCTGGCGGCTGCTGCCAGGGGTCCTCGAGAACACCGCATTCGACCGTACGGCCCCAGAGGTTCTGGTCAATTGAGTACGGGCTCTCCCGGGTGACGGTGATGGGAATGCCCCAGCGCCCGGCGTACTCGATGGAGTCCTCGCGGCTCAGGCCCCACCCTCGTACAGGCGCCAACGTCTCGAGGTCGGGCGCCAGGGCGCGCGTCGACACCTCGAAGCGGACCTGATCGTTGCCTTTGCCGGTGCAGCCGTGGGCGATGGCGTCGGCGCCATGCTCCCGGGCGGCAGCAACCAGATGCTTGGCGATCACGGGCCGGGAAAGCGATGAGATGAGCGGGTACTTGCTCTCGTATCGGGCGTTGGCCTTGAGCGCGGGCGCGACGAAGTCGTCGGCGAACTCCGCGCGGCAATCGACAACCACCGCTTCGACGGCACCGGCTGCCAGGGCTCGATCCCGGATCGCCCCCCAATCGCCGCCCTGACCGACATCGGCCGCAACCGCGATCACCTCCGTGCCGAGCTCCTCGATCATCCAGCGCACCGCCACCGACGTGTCCAGACCGCCGCTGTAGGCAAGGACCACCCGCTTCGCCACCTTTGCTCCTTTGTCGTCAGCTACAGCCCGGCCAGCCGAGACAGACGCCGGGCCACCTTTGCCCCGCCAACCCGCTCCGCCGCCACCACCAGGATCGTGTCGTCACCCGCCACGGTACCGATGATGTCGGTCAGTCCGGCGCGGTCGACCGCGGAGGCGACCACGTGGGCGGAGCCGGGCGGCGTCCGGACGACGACCAGGTTGGCCGAGTGAGCCACTTCGACCACCCAGTCCCCGAACACCCGCTTGAGATGCTCTTCTGGCGCGACCCGGTCCTCGAACTCCGGCACTGCATAGACCGGGTCGGCGCCGGCCATACGGACCTTGATGGCACCGAGCTCCTCCAGGTCACGGGAAACCGTCGCCTGGGTTGCCACCACGCCGTCGTGAGCGAGCAGGTCCACCAGCTGTCCCTGGGAGGTCACCGCGTGGGACTCGAGCAGGCGGGCGATGCGGTGCTGCCGCTGCGTCTTGGCCAGCCGCACCTCTCAGCCCC
>JBPYFF010000038.1:0-6178 GCA_051984455.1 Acidimicrobiales bacterium
GACGCCGCGAACCCGTGCACCAGCACAACCAGGGCCCGGGGATCGGGATGGAGCCAGTTCCGGGACGTGAGGGTGAACCCGTCTGCGGTCGTGAGCGTGGAAGCAGAGGGCGGGTCCAGGATCGGCATTGCTGTTGGGAGCGAGCCTAGGCCGCGACCGCGACCGCGACGGGTACCGGCACGGGCGCCGGCTGGAGTCGCACCGTCCGCTTGAACCACCAGGCCGAGAGGGCGACGCCGCCTCCGGTGACCACCCAGGACATGGCCGTTTTGGCCGCGATGTAGGTGGCGACGGGCTGGCTCAGCAGCAGCCCAATGGCTCCCGCGGCATTGACCAGGTTCACCAGTGCCCACAACAGGGTGATTCGAACAAACACCCGCTGGATGGCGGGACGGCCCACCAGGCCTGGCGGGAGTGGTACGAAGTCGTGCGCCAAGCGCTGCGCCAGCGGCCGGCCGGCGGGCACCGACAACAAGAACACGCCGCCCACCAGGGCAGTGACGAGGCTCGGCTGCAGGAAGTACAGGAATGCGCTGCCGCTGGCGAGAGCCAGCAGGGTCCGGGCGGTGATGCCTACCGTGCCGAGCACCAGCAACCCGGGAATGCGCCGGCCGGTGACGAGGCGCCGCAGCACCGCGACGTAGGACCAGCCAAGGGCAGCGAGAATGGCGCCCCATACACCGACGAGCCACAAGAACCCGTAGAACAAGCCGAGGGGGACCAGGGTGGCCTCGAAGATGTGCGGAATGGCATGGCGGGCCAGGTCCCGAACCCGGGGGATCTCGAAGTGTTGGTGCCGCTGATCCATGGCAAACCGACCGTCCCTCCGTAGGGGAACCCGAACACCGGATACCCAGCCCCGGGTCATCTTTTCAGATTCGGAGCCGGCGCAGTGTGGCGGGGCTCCTCGTTGTCCGAACGACCACTAGGGTGTAACGCCCGGACGTGCGGGTTGAAACAGGGTTAGGGAAATGGACGGCGACGACGATTCCGAACTGATCGTGCTGGCTCCCATGGGCACGCTGGACGCCTACACTGCGGCCGAATTCCGGTCCATGGTGGCCGGCTTGCCCGCGAAACCGGCCCGGGTGGTCATCGACCTCAGCACGGTCAGCTTCCTCGACTCGGCCGGGCTTGGGGCGCTGGTCGGCGCCATCCGCCGTGTCCGCGACGCCGGTGGCCGGGTGGCGGTGGCCGCCCAGCACGCACCTGCCCGGGTGCTGCGTACCGCCGGACTGGACCGGATCGTCACGATCACCGAGCGGCTGGAAGACGCCCACGCCGCCCTCGAGAAGACCGACCGGGCCGGGCGCGCCTAGCGAAGGACCGGTCGAACGCGGCCGGGACCCCCGGGTTTACCCCAATTTCCGGCAAAACCCTTGCGGATGCTTTTCAGAGGCGTACCTTGTGAATTGAGTCACGAGGAGGTCGACCTATGGGTTCGCCGGACACCTGGCGGGTCATCTGGGTGGTGGCGGCCGGCGTCTTCCTCGTCGGTGAGATGGCCCATCGCCTCCGTCTGTGGTTTCTGCCGGCCGCGGTTGGGGCGGTGGCAGCCGCGGTCGCAGCTTTTGCAGGGTTGGCCGTCTGGGCCGAATGGCTGATCTTCGTTGCGGTGTCAACGGTGGCGTTGTTCGCCCTGCGGCCGCTCGCCCACCGACTCTCGTGGGACGGCCCGACCGAGTCGATCGGGTCGGCCCGGTGGGCCGGGCGCCAGGCCACCGTCGAGGTGCCCATCAGGGGCGAGTCGGGCTGGGTCCGTCTCGGGACAGAACGCTGGAGAGCCGAATGCACCCTCGACGTGACGATCCCGGTGGGAAGCCGGGTGCTCGTGACGGGCGTGGACGGTGCTCATCTCGTCGTACTCCCCCTCGACCTGCCGGCACCCGATTCACCGGCGCCGCTACCGGCACCCGATTCACCGGCGCGGCTGCCGACGCTCGACTCAACGGCGCCGCTACCGGCGCCAGGATCACCGGCGCCACCAACCTCGGCGCCACAACCAGAAGTGCCCGAACAAGGAGTGTGAGCGATGGTGTACCTCATCGTGCTGGTCGTGCTGGTCATCCTGCTGCTGGTGCTGTCGGGCGCGTCCGTCAAAGTGGTCCGGCCCTTCCAGCGCGGCCTGGTCGAGCGGCTTGGCCGCTATCACGCGACGGTCGACCCCGGGCTCAGGATGATCGTTCCTTTCATCGACCGCATGACCAGGGTGGACATGCGCGAGAGCGTGGTCGAAGTTCCGCCCCAGGAAGTCATCACGTCTGACAACGTCGTCGTCTCGGTCTACGCGGTCGTGTACTACGAGGCCACCGATCCACGGCGCCTGATCTACAACGTCTCCGATTTCATGAAGGCCGTGACCAAGCTGGCTCAGACCAACCTGCGCAACGTGATCGGCGACATGCAGCTCGACGAAGCGTTGACGGCCAGCGAGATGGTGAACTCCCGGCTCCGCGACATTCTCGACGACGCGACCGACAAGTGGGGTACCCGGGTGGTGAGGGTCGAGATCCAGCGCATCGATCCGCCGGCTGATGTGGTCACGGCCATGCACAACCAGATGCGAGCCGAGCGTTCCCGTCGAGCCGTCGTCACCGAGGCATCCGGACAGAAGGAAGCCGCCATCGCCAGGGCGGAGGGCGAGAAGCAGTCCGCCATCCTGCAAGCCGAGGGTGTCAAGCAGCAGCAGGTACTGGAGGCGCAGGGCCAGGCCGATGCCATTCGGGCCCTGGCCGAGGCGGAGCGTTACCGGCAGGAGACAGTCGCGGCCGGCGAGGCGGAGGCAACCCGGCAGGTGTATGCCGCTATCCATGACGGTCAACCGACCAACGACCTCCTGGCAGTCAAGTACCTCGAGTCGCTGAAGGCGATCGCCGAGGGCAGGGCGACCAAGATCTTTCTCCCCACCGAGGCCACCGCCGCGCTCGGGGCGCTCGGCGGCATGGCCGAGTTGCTGAAGGACGCAACGGACAGCAGCGACGGGCGGGCCCCCACCCGCGCCACTTAGGAGGAGGCTTCAGCCTCCCGGGCGAAACGCTCGACCACCTCGGCGTACTCGGTCACCATGTCGAGGACCACCTGGCGGGCCGGCCTGACCTGGTTCATGGTGCCGACGACCTGACCGACGAAGTAGTTGGCGAGGCGGTTGGCGCCCGTCCCCTCCTTGTTGGCGGCCCGCCCGATGCGGGCCTGGGCACCGGCCACGAGAGCACTCTGCAGCGGCATCGAGAGGGGCGGCGGTGCGTCAGGCCGTTCCCATTCCTCGGTCCACGCGCTCCTCAGCATCCGCGCCGGCTTCCCCGTCAACGACCGCGACCTGATCGTGTCGCGAGAGGTTGCAGCCAGGAACTTCTGTTTGACTGCGGGGTGAGTCTCCGCCTCGTCGGTGGTCAGCCAGACTGACCCGCACCACACGCCTTCGGCGCCGAGCGCCATGGCGGCGGCGATCTGCCTTCCGTTGCCGATGCCGCCGGCGGCGAGCACCGGTGTGGGGGCGACGGCATCGACCACTTCCGGAACGAGGACCATGGTCGAGATCTCGCCGGTGTGGCCGCCCGCTTCGGTGCCCTGGGCGACGATCAGGTCGACCCCGGCTGCCCGGTGCCGCTCAGCGTGCACCTTGCTGCCGGCCAAGGCCACCACTGCCACCCCGATGCCGTGAGCCCGATCGATCAACGAGGGAGGGGGCGGTCCGAGGGCGCTGGCGATCAGCTTGATGGGATGGGAAAAGGCCACGTCCAGCAGGGGTTCGTAACCCCGGGGGCTGATTCGCATCGCGTCGGCATGGCCGAGGGGCCCACTGCCACCATCGTCGGGCAAATCGGGCACGTTGTAGCGGCGGAGGATGTCGTCAACGAAGGCCTGCTGCTCCGGGGGCAGGAGGTGGCGAATGGCATCACGGTCCAGGCCGCCCTCGTCCGCGCCTGCGTACTTGGCCGGCAGCAGGAGATCGACGCCATAGGGCCGGCCCTTTGTCTCGGCGTCGATCCATGCGAGATCGGTTTCCAGCCGTTCGGGCGTGTGGGCGACGGCACCCAGCACGCCGAATGCGCCTGCATTGGTCACCGCCGCGACGACGTCGCGGCAGTGGCTGAACGCAAGGATCGAAAACTCGACCCCGAGCATCTCGCTCACTCTCGTGTGCACGCTCAGCTCCCTCCCTGGCTCAGCACGAACGGGTTGACCAGCTCACCCACGCCCTCGATGGCGGTGCGGACCTTCTGACCGCTGCGAATGAAGACCGGCGGGTTTCGAGCCGCGCCCACCCCGCCGGTCGTCCCGGTCAGGATCAGGTCTCCCGGCTCCAGGGTGATGAAGGTCGAGATGTAGGCCGCAACCTCCGCCGGTCCGAAGACGAGATCAGACGTGCGGGCGTCCTGCATCAACTCGCCGTCCACCTCGCACGTGATGCGCAGATCGGCGGCGGCCCCGCACTCCTCCGGAGTGACCAGGTGTGGACCCACCGGCGTGGTCGACTCCCACGCCTTTCCCTGCAACCACTGCAGAGTACGGCTTTGCCAGTCGCGCATGGACACGTCATTGGCGACGGTAAAGCCGGCGATCGCTCGGGCCGCTTCCTCCGGCCCCGCGGCCCTGAGCGCCCTGCCCATCACAAAAGCCAGCTCTGCTTCCCAGTCAACCTGGGCCGAACCGGCATGGGGAACCACGATTTCGTCGTAGGCGCCCATCAGGGTGCGGGCGAACTTGGCGAAGAGCGTGGGGTGATCCGGGGGCGACCCGCCGGTCTCGGTGATGTGGCTGCGGTAGTTGAGACCGACGCAGAGCACCTTGGCGGGGCGGGTGACGACCGGTGCATAGTCAAGCTCGGCGATCGCCCGGGACGGTCCGCCCGCGGATGCCGAGGCCCGCCAGTCCTCGGAGCGAAGCAAATCGTCGACGGATGGGAACGGGAGCTCGATGGCCGCGTCCCGGTCGATGCGGACCGTACTCGTGCCGCGCCCGTTCCGGATCGTGGCCAGCTTCATTGGCCAAAGGGTACCGTCAACCGCGCCATGGCCCACACCGACGAACCCATTCCCGCTGCCACCGTCGTCCTGCTGCGAGACGGTAGCGAGGGACTTGAAGTCCTGCTCTTGCGGCGCAATTCCGCCCTGGTGTTCGGAGGCATGTGGGTCTTTCCCGGCGGCCGGGTCGACCCTGCCGACGCCTCACCTGACGAGGACGGGGATGCCATCGGTGCGGCCCGCCGGGCCGCGGCCCGAGAAGCACGGGAGGAAGCGGGGCTCGAGGTGGACAGCAGGGGGATGGTCCCCTTTTCCCACTGGGTGCCACCACCGACGGCACCGAGGCGGTTCCTGACCTGGTTCTTCCTCGCTCCCGCGCCCCTGGCACGGGTGCTGATCGACGGAGGCGAGATTCACGACCAGGGGTGGTTTCGGCCGGCCGACGCTCTCGCCCTGCGAGACCGGGGCGAGATCGAGCTGGCTCCTCCCACGTGGGTCACGCTGTATCGCCTCAGCGCCTGGCCGGACGTCACCACCGCGCTGGCGGCGGCACGGGCGTCACCGCCCGAGCATTTCGCCACCCGGATGGTCAGCGCCGGCGGTCTCCTGGTGGCCCTGTGGGACGGCGATGCCGGCTACGCCGACGGTGACGCCGGCCGGGCCGGGTCCCGCCGGCGCCTGTGGATGGACCCCGCGGGCTGGCGGTACGAGGAAAGCTGAGCCCGGCGATAGGCCGCGCCCCGAGGTGAAAGGCGATAGCCGACCGGCAGGCTGAGGGTCAGGCCAAGGTTCTTGAGCTTGCGGACGTCTTGTTTGAACGGCAGTGTCTCCCGGCCCATCGAGGCAGCGAGGTCGGGCGCGCGGACACCAGGGTTGGACGCAATCAGGTCGAGGACTGCCTTTGTCCAGGGTCCGTGCGAACTGGATCGATCGAGCCGGCTGAGACGCTGTTCGATGCCGGCCAGGTCCTCCGTGCTGAGCCCGTCGTCGGCCGCCAGTTCTGCCCGGGGATCGGGTCCTTCGATCCGATGAAAGGCCAGCCGGTAGACGGGCCGGTCAGCCGGTCCGCGCAAATCGCGGACCAGTTCCGCCACCGAGCGGTACCCGGCCCGGGTTGCCTCGTTCGCGGTGATCTGACCCACGTCGACCACGGTGACCTCGTCCATCTCGATGATCCGGTCGCCGGTCCGGTATCGGCGGCCGGCCACCACCTG
>JBPYFF010000039.1:0-8872 GCA_051984455.1 Acidimicrobiales bacterium
CGCATCCATCGCCATGGCGGCGTAGTAGGTAGCCGCCCACGCCCGCTCGACCCCCAGGGCAACATCCGCCAGCTTGTGCTGAATGGCCTGGAAGGAGCCGATGGGACGGTCGAACTGGACTCGTGCCTTGGCATACGCGATGGTCGTCTCGAGCAGCCAGCGAGCCGTTCCCATCAGTTCGGCTGACAGCGCGACCCATGCCCGCTCCAGGAGCTCCTCGATCACCGAGGGGTCGACCGGTTCGCCAACGATGCCCTCCGGCACGCGGGCTTCGAACACCCGGCGGGACGAGTCAACGGTGTCGACCGGCCGCAACGAGACGGAGCCGGTGTCGGCGACGGCGACGCTCGGTCCCGCCAGCACGAACGCGACCTGTTCGGTCCGGTCGGCGTCGAGCACGAACGTCTTCACTGGGTCCTGGTTGACCTGCCATGCCCCGTTGGCCCCGGCCATGCCGACGGTGCCGACCGCCGAGGGATCGGCGCCGATGGCTGTCGCCAGCGGGTACCAGAGCACGGTGGTGGCGAAGAACGGACCGGGGGCCAGCGCCGCGCCGGTCTCTTCCAGAAAAAGACAGAGGTCCGTCATCGGTCCCGCCCCGAGCTCCGTCCAGCCGGCCAGGTGCTCCCAGAGGCCGCCGACCACGCCACGATCCTCGATATGGGCCCGTACGAGTGAGGGTGGACACTCAGCGCTGAGCAGCCGGCGGGCCGTGTCCTTCAGCAGCTGCTCGTCTTCGGTAAGGGTGAAATCCATCTCAGCTCCCCAGAATCACGGTGGACGCCGACGACATCCACCCGCCGGTTCCGTTGACACAGCAGATCTCCGCCCCCGCTACCTGCCGGGCTCCGGCCTCGCCCCGCAACTGACGCACGCCCTCCACGAGAAGGAACATCCCCCGCATGCCCGGATGACAGTGCGACAGCCCTCCCCCGTCGGTGTTGGTGGGGAGGCCTCCTCCGACCCGGAGCTTGCCGTCCTCGACGAAGCCGCCCCCTTCGCCTTTCTTGCAGAACCCCAGTCCTTCCAGCGTCAGCAGCAACATCGACGTGAACGCGTCATACAGCTCACAGACATCGACGTCTCCGGGCGTCACTCCCGCCCGAGCAAACGCCTGCTGTCCCGACCGGACGCACGGCGACTCGGTGAAGTCGGTCCACTCGCTCATGGTCGTGTGCGACACCGCCTCCCCGGTGCCGAGGATCCATACCGGCGACTTGGCGCAATCGCGGGCCCGCTGCTCCGACGCCAGCACGATTGCCCCACCACCATCGGAACGGATGCAACAGTGCAACTTGGTAAAGGGGTCGGCGATGACCGGGCCCTTCATCACTTCCTCAATCGTGATCGGATCCCGGTAGAAGGCCTCGGGATTGAGCGAGGCGTTGTAGCGAGCCGAGACCGCGATCTCTGCCAGCTGCTCGATGGTCGTTCCGAACTCGAACATGTGGCGGCGAGCAGTCATGGCGTATTTGGCGATGAGGCTGTGCCCCCATGGCGAGTCAAACTGCGACGGCCCTCTTGACCCGAACCCGAGGTTGGCGGTGCGTAGCCGCCGCTTGAGATCTGCTCTCGTGGTCGATCCGTAGGCGAGGACGACCACGTCCGTGAGCCCCTGCGAGATGGCGGCAACCGCGTGCTCGACCAGGAACTCCCAGCTGCTCCCGCCCACCTGCGTCGAGTCCACCCAGCTCGGTCGCAGCCCCAGGTACTCGGTCACCTCGATCGGTGCCAGCGTGCCGAGGCCGCAGGACATGAACCCGCCGACGTCATCCTTGGTCAAGCCGGCATCGGCGAGCGCACGAGAGGCGCCCTGAAAGTGCAGCTGGAACGCCGTCTTGTCGTCCACCCTCCCGATGTCGGACAGGGCCGCGCCGACGATGGCAACCCGGTTCGGGCCCATCCCCCTCACCCGCCCATCACCCGCCCATCACCCGCCCGTCACCGGGGCTTGCCGCCCTGAGTCCCGCGGGGTAGTCCCAGAATGCGCTCGGCGATGATGTTGCGCTGAATCTCGGCCGAACCGCCGGCGATGGTGTTGGCGAACGAGAGGAAGAAGCCGCGAGCCCACCGGCCCCCTTGCTCGCCCCGCTCCACATCGGTGACGGTGCCGAAGGGCCCGAGCAGCTCCATGCCCAGTTCGAACAGCGACTTGCCCAGTTCGGAGGTGGCCATCTTGAGAAAGGAATGCTCGGGTGCGGATGACCCTTGCGCGAACGAGGCGAAACCCTTGTACCCGAGCGCCCGGAGGCTCTGGACCTGCTCATAGGCCTCGGCCAGGCGCCGCCGGACGGTGGGGTCGCGGTCAATTCCCTTGGCCTTGGCGAGCGCGATCAGGCCGTCGAGCGAGTGGGACGCGTTGGCCACGCCCTGGACCCAGAGGCCTCCCCGCTCGTGGGCGAGTGAGCCGAGCGTGATGCGCCAACCGTCGTTGAGCCGGCCCATCAGGTTCGTGGCGGGCACCGCCACATCGGTAAAGAAGACCTCGGCGAACTCCGCCGCGCCGAGGATGTTGCGGAGCGGCCGGATCTCTATGCCGGGCGTGTCCATGTCCACGATCAGGACGCTGATGCCCTTGTGCTTGGGAACGTCGGTGGCGGTGCGCACGTAACAGAAACACTTCTGGGAGGCCATGGCATACGACGTCCAGACCTTCTGCCCATTGATAACGAACTGGTCGCCGTCGACCACCGCTCTCGTCGAGAGTGATGCCAGATCTGAACCGGCGTTGGGCTCGCTCATGCCGATGCACCACACGGTGTCTCCCCGAATGGCGGCCGGCGCCATGGCCTTCTGCTCGTCGGTCCCGAACTCGAGCAGGCTGGGAGCGACGATCGCATAGCCGGGGAAATGGACCGACCGCTGGAGGCCCCGCGCCGCCAACTCCTCCATGTAGAGCAGGGCCTGAAAAGGCGTGGCGTTTCGTCCCCCGAGCTCGGGTGGGTAGCTCGGGATCATCCATCCATGGTCGAACAGGGTCGCCTGCCACTTGCGGGCCCAGTCGGGGATAATCTCCTGCTTTCGGTCCAGTGGGCCGCGCTCGCGCGCCGCCGCCATGAAGTCACGGCCGCCTCTCAGTTGCGACGGGGTGTGCTCATCGAGGAACCCGGTCAGCTCGGCCCGAAAGAGGTCCTCGTCCCGACCCCACGCCAGTTGCATCCGCTATCCCTGAAAGTCGAAGAAGAACGGTGGCACGCCGGGGGACGACCTGGCGAACAGGCTGTCCTTGGCGACATCGATTTCGGCGATGGTCCACGGCTTGTCGGCGGTTGCCTGGGTCACGGGGCGCCAGCCTTGCAACAGCTGGACGACTCCGCCCTGCACCTTGATCACCTGGCCGGAAACCCCGGCCGAGAGGTCGGACGCCAGCCAGCCAACGACGGCAGCCACATGCTCGGGGGCGTACCGGTCAAAGACGTCTTCCTCTTTCTTGTGGAACAACTCCCCTGCTCCGGGCACCGACTCGGTCAAGCGGGTTCGGGCCACCGGCGCGATGGCGTTCACCCTCACACCGAAGCGCTCCATCTCCCGTGCGGCGACCAGGGTCATGGCGGCAATCCCGGCCTTGGCGGCGGCGTAGTTGAGCTGGCCGGCGTTGCCATAGAGGCCGGACTCCGAGGAGGTATTGACCACCTTGGCATTGACCGGCTGGCCACTCGCCTTTGACTGCTCCCGCCAGTAGGCGTTGGCGTGCCGCAGCGGGCAGAAATGGCCCTTCAGGTGGACCTGAATCACCGCATCCCACTCCGCCTCCTCCATGGTGAAGGACATGCGATCACGGAGGATGCCCGCGTTGTTGATCAGGATGTCGAGACGGTCGAACGCATCGACGGCTTGCCGGATGAGTCCTTCCCCGCCGGACCAGGTCGCGCAGTTGTCATAGTTGGCCGCCGCCCGTCCTCCCGCCGCGGTGATCTCGTCCACGACCTGCTGGGCCGGCCGGGTATCGGAGCCCTCTCCGCCGCTCGAACCACCGACGTCATTGACGACGACCGCCGCTCCTTCCGACGCCAGCAGCAACGCCTCGGCCCGGCCGATGCCCCGTCCAGCCCCCGTGACCACCGCTACTTTGCCGTCCAACAGGCCCACCATGCCTCCATTCCCTGACGCTGGCGTCAGACTAACGTCCGCGCAAAAATCGGCTGCGCCGCCCCGCCAAACTCCGGTCAACCAAAACGCATCGTGACCGCTCGCGACCCGAAGATCTCGCCGTTCACGGCGTCGCCGATCAGCGCCGGGTCCCACTGCATGGGCTTTCCCTCCTTGTCAGTCGCCTGCACGGCGGGCTGAAGGGCCCATGGCTTGTACAGGGCGAGGGCGTTGCCGACGGCCCGGAAGACCATCCCGGTCACATGGTCGCTCTCGTCAGAGGCGAGCCACACCACCATGGGTGCGGAGTTCCCGGGGTTCATGCCGTGGTATTCGGTGTACTCGTCGGGTTCTTTGACCTCGATGTCCTTCATCGCCTGGCCGACCATCCGGGTGAAGCCGCCCGGCGCGATGGCGTTGACCCGCACGCCGTAGCGGCCGAGCTCCAGGCTGGCGATCCGGGTCATGGCGGCGATGCCGGCCTTGGCGGCGCCGTAGTTTGACTGACTGGCCTGGCCTTGAAGGCCGGCGCTCGACACAGTGTTGATCACCGACGCCTTCGGCTGTCGTCCGGCCTTGGACTGGTCACGCCAGTAGGCCGATGCATGATGAATCATGCACCAGGTGCCTTTCAGGTGGACACGGATGACGGAGTCGAACTCGTCCTCGCTCATGGAAAAGATCATCCGGTCGCGCAGGATGCCGGCGTTGTTGACGAGGACGTCGAGCTGGCCGTAGGTGTCCACGGCTTCGTCGACCATGTTCTTTGCACCGGCGTAGTCGGCCACGTCGTCGAAGTTGGCCATCGCCTGGCCACCCCGATCTCGAATCAGCTGCGCCATGTCCTCGGCCGGCCGTTTGTCGGCTCCCTCTCCGATGACCGAGCCACCGAGGTCATTCACGATCACCTTGGCCCCGTGAGCGGCCAGCAACAGCGCCTCACCCCGGCCGACACCATGGCCCGCGCCGGTGACTATGGCCACCTTGCCATCGAGCAATCCCATGTCCTCGCTCCTTAAGTGGATATGACGCCAGCGTCACAGTACGGTAACCGGACGCTAGCGGCCCAAACCGCCAAGGGAGGAACCTGCATGGCCGTCGACACCAGCGTTATCGGCAAGCCCACCAGCCGCTCGGTCGTCGCGGTCGAGCGCGGCCCGGTCTCAAACTTTGCCCAGGCGGTACTGGACACGAGTCCCATTTACGCCGATCCGCGTGCCGCTGAGGCAGCCGGGTTCGCCGGCATCCCGGCCCCGCCGACGTGGGCCTTTGCCATGGGTCACTGGGGAACGTTGCCCGAGTTGCAGGAGGGACTGGAGAAGGTCGAGGGCAATCCCATGCTCGGGATCGTCGGCAAACTGCGGGAGCAGGGGGGCATCATTCTCCACGGCGAACAGGAGTTCGTCTATCACCGGCCGGTGGTCGTGGGCGACGTCCTCTACGGAGAGGGCCGGGTGACCGAGGCGTACGAAAAGGAGAGCCGGGGCAAGGTCATGACGTTCCTCGTCACCGAAACGGTCTGGAAGGACCAGAAGACGGATGAGCCGGTCGTCACCGCCGTCTTCAACCTGATCCACCGGTCCTGAGCGCCGCGGCAGACGGCAACCGCCACCGCGGCGGCGCGTCAATCGAAGACCCCCTCTTCGGCCAGCATCGATCGCTGCTGCGCCGAGAGCCCGAGAACCTCACCGAAGACGTAGTCGTTGTCCTGCCCCAGCGTCGGGCTCGGCCGGGAGTAGCCGCTCGGGCTGTTCGAAAGCCGAAAGCCGTTGCGCTCATAACCGGACTCCCCGAGGTAGGGATGAGTCAGGGTCACAAAATGCTGCCTCTCCCGGAGCTGGGCGTCCTCGTACACGTCGCCGAAGTCGGCCACGGGAACGGCCTCGATCCCTGCCGCCTGCAGGAGTTGGGCGACGACCTCGGCCTCGCGACCGGATGTCCACCGGCCCAGCGCGCTCTCGATCTCATCGATCCGGCTTTCACGGTCGGCCAGAGTCCAGCCGGGATCACCGATGTCACCCACGACCTTCAACAGCGCCGACCAATCGTCGTCGTCCCAGGCCGCGATCGCGACCCAGCGGTCCCGGCCGGCAGCAGGGAACGCACCGTGCGGCACGGCGCGGGGCGAGCGGTTGCCCATCCGGACGAGGGTTCGCCCATTGACGCGGTAGTCGAGCAACCACGGAGCGAGCGTGTAGGCCCCCGCCTCCACCTGGGCCACATCGAGGTAGACGCCCCGCCCGGTGCGGCGGCGGTAGAGGAGACCGGCGGCGAGCGCGGTGGCAACGAAGCGCGGTGCCAGCGAATCGGTGATGGTCCCGAACGGCCCGACTGGCTCTCGGTCCGGCCACCCCGTCAGCCAGTTGAACCCGGCCAAAGCCGAACCCTGCCCGCCGAAGCCGGGATAGTCCTTATGAGGCCCGGTTTGACCTTGCAGACACGCGCTGACCATAACCAGGTCGGGCTTGTCCTCAGCCAGCCGGTCATAATCAAGCCCGAAGCCACGCATGGCCCGAGGGGCAAAGTTCTCCGCCACCGCGTCGGCCCAGCCCACCAGCCGCCTGGCCAGCTCCACCGCCCTGGGGTGCTTGAGGTTGAGAGTGACACTGCGCTTGCCGACATTGAGGGCGTCGAACATCTCGGAGCCCTCCAGCCCATGAGGGTTGCCGGGCCCGAGCGCGTACACCCGGAGGAAGTCGGGGCGCGAGCGGGACTCCACCCGGATGACCTCGGCACCATGTTCGACGAAATACCGGCTGGCGATAGGACCGGCCGCGCCCGAACCGAACTCGAGAATTCGGGTGCCCGCCCACGCCGGCGCCGGGCCGGCATCGCTTGCCGTCGACCTGGAGCCACCGGTACGAGGTGGCCGGGGCCCCGCCGGCCCGGCCGGATCGCGAATGCGCGCGGGAGCGGCCAAGCCGTCGGCGCTCCTCACCACGACGAAATGGGCGGGCCGGCCGGCGCCGTCGAAGAACCCGCGCTCGGTCAGCTGGGCGCTCCCGTACAGCTCCTTCGGCGAGTTGGCCGGTGCCAGCATCAAGTGGGTCTGGCAGGCAACCTCGTACAGCTCGGTCATGGTGCGGGTCATGAAGTAGGCCGCGATGGGTTGCTCGATGGCGCGCAGCTCGTCGTCGGACACCTCGTTGTGGTTGTAGGTCGACCAATCCCGCTCCGTCAGCGCGGGCGTCGCCAGGCCCGCTTCGTCTACCAGCCGCGTGATCGTTTGCAGGTTCGCCACCCGCGCTTTGCCCCCGCGCAGGCCGAACGACACGAACCCGTCTGCGCACGACCAGATTTCGCGCGTCCGGCCGGTCGTCGCGCCCGAGCGGCGCCCCCGAAACCCGCCCCGGGCGAACCGGCCGCCTGCACCCATGTTCGCCACCTGAACCGTTTCCTGCATGGAGATGTCCACCCGCTGCGGCCCGTTACTCGCCAGGCCGGAAAGTACGGCCAGGGCGGCCTCGGGACCGGTATGGGCGTAGGCGGAGGGTTCGGTGCAGCGCACCGGCGGGCGGTCGGCATCGCCAGTCGAATACATGTTGCCGCTCGCCGCCATGACACCGAGATCGGATGCTCGCCACCCAGCACGCGGCCCGGACAGACCGAACGGCGTGACGGCGACCCACACCACTTGCGGCGCCACCGACGGCTCGACCTCAATGGCGCCCGGCCACCCGGGAGTCGTCAACACCGCGTCGGCGGAAGAGAGAAGCGACATCAACTGCGGATCGTCAGCACCGCTGACAACGACGGTCGCCTTGCCGGCATTCCAGAGGGAAAAGCGCAACGATTCTCCATCGGGTCCGACGGGCGGGACCGACCGAAGCGGCTCACCGTCCGGACCTTCAACGTGTACGACGTCAGCACCGAGGTCGGCCAGGATGCGTCCGGTCAGTTGCGCCGGTTCGCCGGTGAGGTCCACGACGCGAATGCCGGCCAGCAAAGATTCGCTCATCGAAGTTGACCCTACTCATGACGCCCTCGTCACGTGCTGGCTATAGAGTGACGCTGACGTCAGAGAATGGCGACGTCAGGATCGGGAGGCTTCACATGACCTATCGGATCGTGTCGGCCGATGCCCACATACTCGAGCCGCCCGGCATCTGGGAACGGTGGCTGGCGAAGAAGCATCAGGAGAAGGCACCCAAGCTGGTGAAGGACGTCGACGGCGGCGATGCGTGGCAGTTTGCCGGCTCATCGGAGCCGGACCCGATCGGTCTGACCGCCACGCCCGGCATGTCATGGGACCAGTTTCGCTGGACGGGCGTGACGTACGAACAAGCCCGGGACGGGTGCTACGACGGCCAGGCTCGGCTCGCCGACATGGTCATCGACGGCGTCGACGCCGAAGTCCTCTTTCCCCCACAGCGGACGATAGGCCACTTTTTGGGTGACGCCGATGACGAGTTCGTCCTGGCCGGCGTGGATGCCTACAACAACTTCCTGTTCGACGAATTCTGCGCGCCCGATCGCAACCGGCTGGTCGGGATGGCCCAGATTCCTTCGATTGGATCCGACGTCGCGGTCGACTATCTGCTCAAGGCCGCGGCCAGAGGGTTCAAGGGTGTCGTCATCGGCAATTGGCCAGGTGGCGGCGACAGTATCGGGGAGGAAGACGAGCCGTTCTGGGCGGCCGCAGCCGAGACCGGCATCCCGGTGTGCATCCATATCACCCTCATCAGTCGGTCGGCCCGCCAAAAGGCGCGCGCCGCCGCGGCCGCAGCGGCGGCCGCGGGCGGCAGCCAGCTGTACGGCGGCAAGCGCCCCAACGCCAACGCCA
>JBPYFF010000040.1:0-4694 GCA_051984455.1 Acidimicrobiales bacterium
CTCCGTGATCCGCTGATCCATCATCTCCAGTGCCGCCGGGACGATGCCGGCCGCGATGATTCCGCTCACCGTGGCAGCCGCCGCTTCGATGGTGTCGAAGTCGGCCAGCAAGGTCGTGACCGCGGGCGGCAGCGGCGTCAGGCGAACGGCGATCCGAGTTGCGATCCCCATCGTCCCCTCGCTCCCGACGAACGCACCCCGCAGGTCGTAGCCGGGTGGATCCGGATCCAATCCACCGAAGAGCGCCATGGATCCGTCCGGCAACACGGCTTCTATGGCCAGCACATGGGCGTTGGTGACGCCGTACAACAGGCAGTGTGGACCGCCCGAGTTATTGGCCACGTTGCCGCCGACCGAGCAGGACTGCTGGCTGGAAGGATCAGGGGCGAAGTGCAGGCCGAAGGGCGCGACCGCTCTTGAGAGATCCAGGTTGAGGACGCCGGGCTCGACCCATGCCAGTCGGGCCGCCGGGTCGATCTCGAGGATGCGGTTCATCTTGGTCGTGACGATGACGACGGGCGCGACCTCGCCCGTGGGCACAGCGCCGCCGGCCAGTCCGGTCCCCGAACCGCGGGGCACAAAGGGCCGACCATGGGCGCGGCTGATCCGTACCGCCGCAGCCACCTCGTCCGCGGTAAGAGGAAAGCACACGACCGCGGCCTTCCCGCTCAGCACCGACGCATCCCGGCCGTACAGACCGACCTCGGCCGGCTCTGCCCTGACCCTGTCGGTTGACAGCGCGTCGCTCAGGTCGGCAACCAGGGCGGCAAGCGGAAGAGCGGTGGCGCGAGTCCTGATAGCCACGCCCCCAGTCTGCCGTGTGATCGAGCGGTTACGGGGTGGGGCAGGTGAGCCCGGGGCGAGGCACGGCGAGCGTGGTCAGATAGAGGTCCACGCTGCTGCGAACACAGGCACTGGCCCGGTAGCCGGTGTGGCCGTCGCCGATGCGCGTGATCAACACCCCGTGCTGCAGTTCGCTCGCCAGTGCCTGCGCCTCGGCGTAGGGCGTGGCCGGGTCCCCTGTGCTCCCGACGACGACGATGGGGGGGCTTCCCGGCGCATGGATGGCGTGGGGACGGCCGGTGGCCGCCACCGGCCACAGGGCGCAGGTGATCCCGCCGAACAGGTCGGCCACCCCGAACTCCGGCGCCCGCTGTTTGGCCACGAACGCGGCCTGACGGATGACATTGAGATCCCGCGGCCAGGGTTCATCCAGACAGCCGATGGCATTGTTGGCCGCGACCTCGTTCCCGTAGGTGCCGTCCGGGGCACGCTCGGCGTACTCGTCGAACAACCTGATGAGCGGCGACCCGTCGCCCCGCTCGGCCGACTGAAGCGCGGCCGCGAGGTCCGGCCAGGTGGCGCGCTGGTAGAGCGCCTGGGCAACGGCGAAATAGGCGTCGCCCGGGCCGAGAGTCCGTTTGCCCGCGGCGGGCAAGGGCTGCGTCCGGATACGGGCCATCAGCGCATCGAAGGCGGCATGAAGGTCACCACCTGGCTTCCAGACGCACGATGGGCGGGCGCCGCAGTCTGCGAAGAACGCGTCGAGTTGCTTGTCGAAGGCAGCCGATTGATCGATGTTGGCCATCACCGGGTCGTTCGAGGGATCGACGGCGCCATCGAGCACCATGGCGCGGACACGGCCAGGGAACAGTTCCGCATAGGTTGCGCCCAGAAGCGTTCCGTAAGAAAAGCCGAGGTACGTCAGCTGTTCGTCTCCGACCGCCTGCCGGATCTCGTCCATGTCGCGGGCCGCATCCTCCGTGCTCATGTACGGCAGCAGATCGCCGCTCATGCTCTGGCAGCCCTGGTCGAACGTCCGGGACGCGTCGACCAGAGCTTGAAACCCCGATTCAGTCGTCGGAGCGGGGTCGAGGTTGAGAAACCGGTCGAGTTGAGGACCGGACAGGCAGTGGACCGGGGCGCTGCGAGCCACACCTCGGGGGTCGAAACCGATGATGTCGAAGTGCTGGAGGACCGAGGCTGAGAGCAACGACACGACGTAGTCGAGGCTGTCGACGCCGGACGCGCCCGGCCCTCCCGGGTTGATGAGAAGCGAGCCGATTCTGGTGCCGGTGGCGGCATGACGGTCGAGGGCGATCTCGATGGTCCTGCCGTTCGGATGGCTGTAGTCGAGCGGAACTCGCACGCTGGCGCAGTCGTCGCCGGCGGGCCCGGCCTCCCCCCTGCACGCCGTCCACGAGAGGGCGGGGCGCCCCGTGGTGGCCGCGGAAGGGGCAGGAAGTGAGCCCTTTTCGCCCTGCGCCTTCACCGCCGCCGTCCCGCTACACCCGCCCAGCACAACACCGACGGTCGCGACGATCCCGACCATTCCGGCGACATTCCGCCGCCATCCACCACGCGGCGGCCCCAGCACGCCGGTCACGGTACCCACTCGGGACGGGCGGAACAGGGCAGCCCGCCGGCTGCTGTACCGTTCGCATAATGGGTGCCGACCTGCGATTGGCCGACTACGTGGCGGCCGAGCCGGATCGAATCGTGGCCACGTTGCTCGAGTGGCTGCGCATCCCGTCGATCTCCGCTCATCCCGACCACGCCGGCGATGTCAGCAATTCGGCTGCCTTCTGCGCCGAGTTGCTCAAGGACGCGGGCCTCGAGCACGTCGGGCTGCTCGAAACGGCCGGTGGCCCCGCTGTCTCCGGCGATTGGCTGCACGCTCCTCCTGATGCGCCAACCGTCGTCGTGTACGGCCACCACGACGTGCAACCGGTCGACCCGATCGACGCCTGGACATCGCCGCCGTTCTCGCCCGTCATCGTCGATGGCGAGTGCCGGGCCCGCGGCGCGGTTGATGACAAGGGTCAGACGCTGTACCAGATCGAGGCGGCACGGGGCCTGCTGCGGATGGAGGGCCGCCTTCCGGTGAACCTCAAGTTCATTGTCGAAGGCGAGGAGGAGGTGGGAAGCCCCCACTTCGAAAAGCTTCTGGTGCAAGAGGCTGAACGACTTGACTGCGACGTTGTGGTGGTATCGGACACCGGCATGGTCGGGCCGGAAACGCCGTCGATCTGTGTCGGCATGCGGGGGCTGGTCACATTCGACGTGCGGCTGCAAACCGCCACCAGCGACCTCCACAGCGGCACATGGGGTGGGACGGTGCCCAATGCGGCTCTCCTCGCGGCCGAGGTTGCAGCCGGCTTGCACGACGACGACGGCCGCGTTGCCATCCCTGGTTTCTATGATCGGGTGAGGGCACCGTCGAACGCCGAGCTGGAGTCGCTGGCGGCGGTGCCGTTTGACGAAGCGTCCTTCACGGCACAGGCGGGCGTCCGGTTCCTCACCGGCGAGGCCGGCTACAGCGCCCTCGAGCGCACCGGGATCCGGCCGACGGCTGAAGTGGTGGGCATCACGGCCGGCTACGGAGGCCCGGGCATCAAGACGATCGTGCCGGCCGCGGCCGACCTCAAGGTGGCGCTTCGGCTGGTGCCCGACCAGCGCCCAGGTGAGATCGGCGACGCCTTCCGACGCTGGCTGGAGGCGCGGGTGCCCGACGGCGTCGACCTCACCGTGCTCGCGGGTGGTGCAGTGTCGCCGGCGTTGACTCCGGTCGACCACCCGGCCGTCGCCGCCCTGTCCCGGGCCATCGAGAAGGTCTGGGGTGCCGCCCCGCTGTTCACCCGGGAGGGGGGCAGCGGGCCAGAAGAAGCGCTCGGCCGGATCCTCGCCGCTCCCGTGCTCTTTCTCGGCATCTCGCTGCCGGATGACCGCTACCACGCGCCCAATGAGCGCATGCTGATGAGCCAGTTCTGGAAGGGCCTGCTCGCTGCGGGCGAGCTCCTGGCCGAGCTCGGGCAGCTCAATGGCTAAGACGAGCAAGAAGCGCCGGCCGCCCGCACCCTCGCTCGGCGGCGACGCTCCGGCCGACGCCCACGAGTGGGTGTCGTTTGAAGATCCGGAGGAGGATCGAACCTGGCTGTTTGACGCGACATTCCTTCGTTCCGGCTGGCATTGCATTTATGGCCGGGGCTGCCAGGGGGTGCTCACCGAGCCGGCACCAGAGATGGAACAAGGGTGTTGCTCCTACGGGGCCCATTTCACCGACGAGGCCGACGTCGCGAGAGTCGAGCTGGCCAGCGCCACGCTGACCGCCGAGCAGTGGCAGATGAAGCCGCGGGCCCGTCAGGGCGTCACCAAGTCCGGGCGGGATGGCAGCAGGATGACACGAATCGTCGAAGGCGCCTGCATCTTTCTCAACCGGCCCGGCTTTTCCGGCGGTGCCGGTTGCGCCCTTCACCGAGCCGCCCTTGAGAGCGGACAGCGGCCCATGGATCTCAAGCCCGATGTCTGCTGGCAACTGCCGCTGCGGCGAGAGGACGCGACCGAGGATTCCGGACACGTGACATCGAGAGTCAGCCAGTGGGATCGGAAGCACTGGGGCGGCGGCGGCTCGGAGTTCCACTGGTGGTGCACCGAGGCTCCGGAGGCGTTCGCCGGCCGCCAACCGGTCTACCGGCACATGCGCGACGAATTGGTCGCCCTGGTCGGACCCCTGGTGTACGGCATGCTCGCCGCCTACCTGGAGCGCGGCGATGGTGTGCCGCTCCCTCATCCGGTGCTGCGCCGAAGGACACCGGTCGCCACCACCGGGCCTGATGATGGCGACCGCTGACCGCAGCGTCATCGAGGACCTCACCGCCGAGCAGACCGATCTGTACCGTCTGCTCCGGCAACTC
>JBPYFF010000041.1:0-6494 GCA_051984455.1 Acidimicrobiales bacterium
AGAAAGAAGACGGAAACACCAATCTCGAGCCGGGCGGTGTACGGGCCCCAAAAGTGGCTTCTCGCAGTGAAGCCGCTTGGGAACGAGGTATGCACGAGGAGCACGCTCAGCGCCGCGATGGCACGTAGCCCGTCAAAGCAAGGAAATTCTCGATGGCGGGCGGGTCCTCGACTGACCGCGGTGGAATCCCCCCCAGGTTTCGGCGCGTCGCTGCGGGCGTCGCCTGCCACAGCCAGAGCCTACGCAGCCACGGACCCCTTCGGCCACGTCTTCCACGCCGGCCGGGGCTCGGGCAGCGGCGACGTTGTTCTCATCCCGGCGCGGCGCCGACTAGCGTCCCTCGGGCGTGAGAGGCGTTCGCCCCGACCCGCCGAAGCGGGAAAGGATGACCGCACACCCGCCGCCCACTAATCTCGCCGGTCGGTGGCTGGACGGGTGGAGCCTGGCATCGTGATGATGAGGCAGGTCGACGATATCGTCGAACACACCGGGGGCAATGGTCACGCGCCTCACGCCTTCCCGGCCGGACTGGGTGAGCTCGGCGAGATCGCCGCCAGCGCCGGCCTACGTCGTGTCCAGATGATGGCGTGGCGGGACCTGGATGATCCCGAGGCGGGCGGCTCTGAGATCTACGCCTCCACCATCGCCCACCTGTGGGCGGAGGCGGGCATCGACGTCACCATGCTGACTTCGGCCGCGCCCGGCCACCCTCAACTCGTCGGCCGGGACGGCTACAGGGTCATCCGGCGCTTCGGCCGATACAGCGTCTTTCCTCGCATGGCGATCGGGGGGGCGCTGGGCCGGCCGAGCCGCCCGGACGGTTTGATCGAGATCTGGAACGGCATGCCGTTCTTTTCGCCCCTTTGGGCGTGGTGTCCGAAAGTGGTGTTCTTGCACCATGTCCACGCGGAGATGTGGGACATGGCGCTGGCCCAACCGAGCCTGGCTCGACTCGGCAAGCTGATCGAGTTTCAGGCTGCCCCACCGCTTTACCGTGGTTCCCGCATCGTGACCCTGTCCACGTCGTCACGGCGCGAGATCGTCGAACGCCTCCGGCTCCCCGCCACCAACATTTCCGTGGTTCCGCCAGGCGTGCACCCCCGCTTTTCGCCCGGTGACCAGCGGGCCGACCATCCCCTTGTCGTGGCCGTCGGACGGCTGGTGCCCGTCAAGCGTTTTGACCTCCTGATCGACGTCCTGATCGAGGTTCGACGACGTCATCCGAACCTTCACGCAGTAATCGTCGGCGAGGGTTACGAGCGCCCGGCCCTGGAAGCCCGGGTTGCGGCGGCCGGGGCAGGCGACTGGTTGACGTTGCCCGGACGCCTCTCCGATGACGAACTCGTCCGGCTGTACCGGCGATCCTGGCTGGCAATAGCCACGTCGCGGCGAGAAGGATGGGGCATGACCTTGACCGAAGCGGCGGCATGCGGCACGCCCGCGGTGGCGACCGCCATCACCGGTCATGTGGACGCAGTCATTGATGGAGCCAGTGGCCTTCTCATCGACGAGGGGCCCGACCTGATGTGCAACCTGGTCACGGCCATCGACACTGTCCTGGCGGACGACCCGCTGCGGCAGCGATTGGCCGCGGGCGCGTTGGCCCGCACGCGGGGGTTGAGCTGGGAGGCAACCGCCAGGGGCGCGCTCGCCGAGCTGGCTGCGGAGGCCCAGCGCGTCAGGCGGTCGGCGAACACGCCGGCCGCTCTGGGTCCGCCCGTCGGCGGGTTGGGGCTAGCCGCACCGGCTGCCGGCGACCACCAGGGGTGACCACCCCGCTGGCCCGGCCCGCGAGGCCACCTGCAGAGGCCTTTGACACGCGACCGCGACGACGAACCGTGCCCACCCGGCTCGCGGCCCGGCCGAACCTGGCCTTTGGCGCTGCGCTCGCCCTCATCGCCTATGTGCCCCTGCTCCTGACCCATCCGGGCATGATCGGCGCCGACACCAAGGCGTATCTCTATCTGCACCCCGAGCGTCTCCTCGCCCGGGCGACGAGCATGTGGGACCCCAACGTGGGCGCGGGAACGGTCACCCACGAGAACATCGGGTACCTCTGGCCGATGGGCCCCTGGTATCGAGTCGCGGCGGCGATCGGCATGCCGACGTGGATCGCTCAGCGACTGTGGACCGGCACCTTGCTCGTCCTCGCCGGGCTCGGGGTCCGCTGGATGCTCGGCGTCCTCGGCTGGACCGGGCCGGGTACAGCCGTCGCCGCGCTGGCGTACATGCTCAGCCCCTATGTGCTGCAGTACGAAGCGAGGATCTCGGCCATCCTGATGGCGTGGACGGCGCTGCCCTGGATGCTCGGGCTGGCGATCCGTTCCTTGCGCCAAGGCGGCTGGCGGTATCCGGCACTGTTCGCGCTGGTCGCCGCGACCGCGGGAAGCGTCAATGCCACCTGCCTGATTTACGCAGGCCTGGCGCCTCTGCTCTGGTTTCCCTTCGCCGTCTGGGGTATCGGCGAA
Organism: Acidimicrobiales bacterium; assembly: GCA_051984455.1. GTDB lineage: Bacteria > Actinomycetota > Acidimicrobiia > Acidimicrobiales > Palsa-688 > JBPYFF01. Next base: position 2,469 of record JBPYFF010000041.1, read on the forward strand.
GCGACCCTGCGGAAGGCGATCGTCGCGGTGGCAAAGATCGGGCTGCTCTCGGTTCTGGTCGCGGCGTGGTGGATTGTCGGGCTGAGCATCCAGAGCGGTTACGGCCTCAACGTCCTTCGGTACACCGAGACCCCGGAAGTGGTCGCGCGGACCGGCTTGCCATTTGAGGCCGTTCGAGGGCTGGCCAACTGGTTCTTTTACGGCCGCGACGCCGTCGGGCCGTGGGTCCAGCCCGCGTCCGACTACACCCAGTGGGGCTGGTTGCTGGCGGTCAGCTTCGCGGTGCCCGTCCTTGCTTTCGCGGCGGCAACCCTGATCCGGTGGCGCTACAAGCTGTACTTCGTCGGGCTCATCGTCGTCGGCGTCACGCTGGCGGTGGGCATCCACCCCTACAACGACCCGTCGCCGCTCGGATGGCTGTTCAAGCGGTTCGGCACCGGGTCGACGCTGGGGTTGGCGCTGCGGTCGACCGGGCGAGCGGTGCCTCTGGTTGCCATCGGCAGCGCCGTCATGCTCGGTGCGGCCGTAGACGTTCTGTGGCGTCGCTACCGCGAGACCGGATTGGGCGAGCGCACCCAACGGCGCCGGCTGGCGCTGGCTTCGGGGGCCAGCTTCCTGGTAATCGGGTTGGTAGCGGCCGACATGACTCCGCTGTGGATCGGCCAGTTCGTCGACAACAACCTGCAGCGGCCGAGCGATCTTCCGTCGTATTGGCCAGCCGCGGCCGACTATCTCAGCAGCCAGGGCAAGGAGCCGGCGGGGAGTCCCGGTTACGCGACCAGAGTGCTCGAGTTACCTGGCGCCGATTTCTCCCATTACCGATGGGGGGCGACCCTTGACCCGGTCACACCGGGGCTGACCGACCGGCCCGTTGTCAGCCGGGAGGTCCAACCGTACGGGACGGAGGGCACCGCCGACCTGGTGCGGGCCATTGACCGCCGCCTGCAAGAAGGGGTGCTCGAACCGGATGCACTCCCGGCCCTGGCCAGAAAGCTCGGGGTGGGCGACATCTTGCTCCGTTCCGACCTGCAATACGAGCGGTTCCGGACGCCGCGGCCTCGCGCCACCTGGCAGCTGTTCAATCCTCCGCCCGCCGGGCTCAGCCAACCCGTTACCTTCGGCCCACCTGTCGCCGAGACGCCCGTCATCCCGTATACCGACGAAGTCACCCTCGGTACGCCGACCAACGCACCGTCGCCTCCCGCGGTCGCGGTCTTCGGAGTGCAGGATCCCACCTCCATCTTGCATACGGAGTCCAGCAACGAGCCGATGATCGTGGCCGGAGACGGCGAAGGAATGGTCGACGCGGCCGCGGCCGGGCTGCTCAACGCCGACCAGCCCGTGCTGTATGCCGCCGACCTCGGCAAACAACAGGCGCAGTTTCAGCAGGCGCTGAATGACGGCGCCGATCTGATCCTCACCGACACCAACCGCCTGCAGGCCCAGCGTTGGGGAACCCTGCGAGAGAACTTCGGCTTCACCCAGCAGCCCGGCGTGCAGCCGCTGGTCACCGACACCAACAACGCCCCCTTGCCACTGTTCCCCGGTGCCGGGAACGACGCCTACACCGTTGCCCAAAACAGCAGTGGAGTGATCATCCGCGCCAGCAACTATGGGAACTCAGTTTCCTACGCCAAATCGGAGCGACCCGACTTAGCCATGGACGGCAATTCGGGGACGACCTGGCGCGTGGGCGCCTTCGGTTCGGTCATTGGCGAGCGCCTGCGTGTCAATTTGCCCGACTCGGTCACAACCGATCACCTCACACTGGTCCAACCATCACAACAGGCCACAACCGCCGTACCGGGCGAGAATCCCGACCCCGATGCGTTTCGACTGCTGCCCGGTTCCAGGTACATCACCAAGGTCACCGTGACCTTTGATGGAGGCCGGCAGGTGACGGACACACTCGACCTCCGATCGCTGCGCCCGGCGAGTGGCCAAACGATCAGCTTTCCGAAGCAGACCTTCCATCAACTCGAGATTCGCATCGACGACACCAACACCCACTCGCTCGACCACCGGTTCGACAACGGTGTCGGATTCGCCGAGATCCGCATCCCCTCTGTCTCGCCGCAGAGCGAGATGTTGCGCCTTCCAACGGACCTTCTGCAGATGGCCGGGTCTGCCAGCCTGCAGCACCGACTCGACGTTGTGTTGACCCGAGATCGGGCCAACCCGGCTGAGCCGTTCAAGTCGGACCCGGAGTCGTCGATCGCCCGGACGTTCACCCTGCCAACGGCGCGCTCGTTCAGCATCAGCGGCACCGCCCGGGTGTCGGCGCTCGCCCCCGACCAGGAAGTCGACCGGTGGCTGGGGCGGCCGGACCCGCCGATCATCAACAGCTCGGGCCGCCTGCCAGGCGACCTCAACGCTCGCAGTGCCATGGCTCTCGATAACAACCCGGCGACCTGGTGGAGCCCTTCCACTGGCCCCCAGGAGGGCCAGTGGCTGTCAGTGAACCTCTCGCAGCCAATGACTCTCCACAACTGGACGATGAAGGTGGTCGCCGATGCCCAGCACTCGGTACCGACCAGACTGCGCATCCAGATCGATGATCAGCCTGGCGGACCCGTCGTTGATCTGCCGCCCATCACCGACAGCAGCAAGCCGGGTGCGACGGTAGATGTCCCGGTGAGCATTCCTCCGGTGACCGCGCAGCACCGCATCACCGTGATTATCGACTCCGTGCGCCCGGTCAAGACGCTCGATCAACTCAGCGGAAAAAAGATCGACCTTCCGGTCGGGATCGCCGAGCTCGGGCTACCCGGCCTCTCGGTGCCGCCAGCCGGGGCCTCGGTGCCGGGAACGTGCCGCACCGACCTGCTGACCGTCGACGGGAAGCCGGTGGGCCTCAGGGTGTTGGGGTCGACCGCGCAAGCGGCTACTCGGGCCGGGCTGTCGATCCAGCCGTGCGGCCCGGGCGTGGATGCAACCGGAGCCATCTCCCTTGGACCCGGGCCGCACGTGGTGCAGACCGCTACCGGACGGTTCAAGGGGATCGACATCGACAGGTTGGTATTCGGCTCGAACCGGGGCGGAACGCCGCTGGCGGCGGGTGCAGTGGCAACGACATCCATCAGCGCCGGCCCCGCCGTGACCGTATTGTCACAGGGCCGGACTTCCGCTCGGGTGCGGGTCACCGCGCCGTCGGCCGCGCCGTTCTGGCTCGTCCTCGGCCAGAGCCTGGACAAGGGTTGGACCGCCCACGTCGACGGCGGCCCTTCCCTGGGCGCTCCCCGACGGGTCGATGGTTATGCCAACGGGTGGCTGGTCCACGGAACCCCAGGCCAGGTGCTGGCGATTTCGTTGACATGGACGCCGCAAAGCCGGGTGAGGATCGGACTCGTGGTCTCGGTCATCGCGGCACTCCTGTGCATCGGGCTCGCGCTGGTTTCCGGGACGCGGCGGGGACCGCGCCTCGTCGAGCATCCGGCCGCCTACCGTCCCTGGCGGTCACCGGATGCTCCGCTGGCCGGGCGGCGACGGCTCTGGATCGTGGCCGGCTCGGCCGCGCTGGGCTGGCTGTTGATCGGGTGGGCCGCGGCTCTCATCGTCGCGGCAATCGTCGCCATCGCCCTCAACCGGTCGCGGCTGCAGGTGGTCCCGGCGCTGGTCGCGGTCGCCGGAATCGCCCTCAGCGGAGCGTACGTGACCGCGTCACAGATCAGTCACCACTTCCCTCTCGCGCTCGAATGGCCCCAGCACTTCGAGGCGGTCCGAGAGCTGGCATGGGTCGCGGTCCTGGCGCTGGGGATCGACGCCTTCATCCGGCATCTCCAGGCCCGGTGGGGGGCGAGGACGGCGCCAGACAGCCCGTCACGGCGCAGGGAACGGCCCGGCCGGGATTCCGAGTGAGGGCCCCGACCGACTCCAGGCGATCCGAGCAGCCTCCACCGGCCGGACCCAGTTGTACATCTGCCCGGCGTACCAGGGGTTGTACAGAAGCCAGGTACTTCCGTCCGGAGCCTGGAAGACGGTCTCTTCACCCGGACCCACGCCCTGCTTGTTACTGCCCAGCAATGG
>JBPYFF010000042.1:0-2642 GCA_051984455.1 Acidimicrobiales bacterium
CCCTGGCGCAATTGCGGCGCCACGAGATCGGGTTCGTCTTCCAGGGGTTCCAGCTTCTCGACGAGCTCACCGCCCAGGAGAACATCGAACTGCCGGCCCTGCTGGCCAGATCATCGCCACGGCAGGCTCGCCGTCGAGCCCGCCAGCTCCTTGAGCAAGTCGGATTGGGGGAACGGGCCAGCCACCTGCCTTCCGCACTTTCCGGCGGGCAACGCCAGCGCGTCGCCATTGCGCGAGCCCTGGTCAACGAGCCGACCGTCATCCTCGCTGACGAACCGACCGGAAACCTCGACAGCGCCGCCACGCTGGAAGTGCTCCGGCTTTTCGGCGCCCTGCGCGCCGAGGGGTTCACCCTGGTGGTCGTCACTCACGACGAGCGGGTCGCCGCGACGGCGGATCGGTTGATCTCGATGCGGGACGGCGCCTTCGCCGGGGACACCGCGATGGCCAATCCCGGCGGACCTGACGTTCACTTCTCGGCCGGGCTGAACGGCTGACCAGCTATGGGTCCCTTCGTTCTTGTCTGGCGGCTCTCCGCCCACGACCTACGGCGGCGGCTCACTCAGTCGGTGTTGCTGCTCGTGGTCATCGCTGCCGCCACCAGTACCATGGCCCTCGCGTTCGCCCTTGACGGCACCTCCAACACTGCGTGGCGCACCACCCGTGCCGCCACCGCTGGCCCCGACGTCATGGCCGAGGCCTATCCGGCTAAGCACCCTGCACTCGGCGAGCTGACCGCGCTCACCCGCGCCGGCGGCGTCGTCGCCACGTCCGGGCCGTACCCGATGGCCAGCCCCGTTCTTCGGATGGGCGAGATCGCCGACCCGGTGTTCGCCGAAGGCCGCGACGAGACGATGCCGGCCACTGACCGCCCGTACCTGACCGCCGGTACCTGGGTCCGCCCCGGCGAGGTGGTCATCGAGCGGGGCTTCGCCAGCCAGCTGAACGTCCATGTCGGCAGCCGGGTCACGTTGAACGACCGGCCGTTCCGGGTGGCCGGCATCGCCGTCGAGACCGGCCGGGGCGCGAACTGGCGACCCCAGCTCGTGTGGGTCACCCGCGACGACGCGCTCCGGCTCGTCTCCCCGGGCGGCCAGCTCGCCTACGTGCTCAACCTGCGCCTGGCCGACCCCGCCACGGCCCCCGCCTTCGCGGCCGCCCACAGCTCACCAAGGCTGTTCATCGCCACCTGGGAACAGATCAGAAGCTCCGACGAGAAAGAGCTCACCGTGGTTCAGCTCGTCCTGCTGGTCGGCGCGTGGCTCCTAGGGATGCTCGCCATCGGCAGTGTCGCCGTCCTCGTGGGAGGAAGAATGGCCGAACAGAGCCGACGGGCCGGTCTCATCAAGGCGGCCGGGGGAACGCCACAGTTCGTGGCCGTAGTGCTGCTAGCCGAGAACCTCCTCCTAGCCCTGGCCGCCACCATGATCGGCCTCGCCGTCGGGTACCTGGTCGCCCCCTTGCTGGCCAGCCCGAGCCTGTCGCTACTGGGATCCGCCAACTCGCCGTCGCTCACCGCGTCCAAAGCGTTCATGGTCGTCGCGGTCGCGGTCGCCGTCGCGGTCGCCGCGACGGTCGTCCCTGCCTTGCGAGCAGCCCGCTCAACCACCATCGGAGCATTGCACGACCCCGCCCGCACACCGCGCCGTCCCGGGGCGATGATCGCTCTGTCGGCCCGGCTGCCCGCCTCACTGGTGCTCGGCCTCCTCCTCGCCATCCGCCGCCCGCGCCGGGCCATCCTCACTGCCCTCAGCCTGCTCATCACAGACGTCATGATCGTCTGTGCTCTGGCTCTGCACAGCAGCTTCGCCGACGGCAAGAGCACCGACGTCATGGTCAACCAGCCCGGACTCGGACACCCGCTGCTCGCCCGGGTCGACAGTGTGGTTCTGGTCGTGACCGTCATGCTCGTCGTGCTCGCTACCGTCAACACGATCTTCATCACTCAGGCCACCGTGCTCGACGCCCAACGACCCTCCGCTCTTGCACGCGCCTTCGGCGCCACCCCCGGCCAGGTCAGCGCCGGGCTGACCGCGGCCCAACTGATCCCTGCCCTGCTCGGCGCGATTCTCAGCGTGCCAGCCGGGATCTCGCTCTACCGGGTCGCGGCCCGAGTTGCTGGAGGCGCGCCCAATGCCAACCTGCCGGTCTCCTGGGTGGCCGCCGTGATCGTCGGCACCGTCGTCGTTGTCGCCGCACTGACCCTCTTCCCAGCCCGAGCCGGGGCACGACGCCCTGTCGCCGCTGTTCTGCGATCCGACTGACCAGGCAAAGGTCACCAGACGAACCAACCCCAGGCGGCCCTACCGCAGTACTCCGGGGCGGGGGCCTGGTGGAGGTACCTAACCCGCAAGTTGTTCGACCTGAAAGGCGTTCACGTGACAGACATACAGATCAAGACCCAGTACTCGACCGGCGCTTCCCGGCAGGCCATCGAGCAGGCACTCGTAGCCGCCGGGAAAGACCTCGGCCACCTTCGGCCCGAGGACCTCGCTCTGCTTGAGGACTTCCACACGATGGGCCGCATCGCCACCACCCAACTGGTCGACCTGGTCAAGATCACCCCCGGCGACGAGGTCCTCGACGCGGGCAGCGGAATCGGCGGAACCGCCCGCTACATCGCCGAACGCAGCCGCTGCCAC
>JBPYFF010000043.1:0-2715 GCA_051984455.1 Acidimicrobiales bacterium
AAGGTGGCGCAGTTCATCCAAAAGGCCGCCGGCGTGACCGACCCACCCCACGAGGGGCGGCTGCACCACCTCCTTCATCCGACTGGTGCTTAACACCTACCGCTGATCCCCCGCGGCTCTCACCACCGCCCACGCACTGACGTACATGCTGCCCGGGTTCCTCCCGGGCAGCATGTGGTGAACGATTTCCCGGTGCTGCTGGCCGGTCCCACGCCGAGCGTGCCGGTCCTGCATCGCAGTCCACGGGTCGAGCCGATGGCGCATCCAATGCTATTCAGACTCCCCCTCCCCGAACGGAGATGGCATGAGCACGACGATGGCCACCCACGACGTGGACACCCTGGCGATCAACACCATCAGAACTCTGTGCATGGACGCGGTGCAAAAGGCGAACTCGGGTCACCCCGGCACGCCGATGGGAATGGCCCCGGTGGCCTACACCGTGTGGCAGCGCTTCTTGCGCTTCGATCCGGACGATCCCATCTGGCCCAACCGGGACCGCTTCGTGCTATCGGAGGGACACGCCTCCACGTTGTTGTGGTCGCTGCTGCATCTCAGCGGGGTGCAGGCGGTGGATCCCGACTACGAGGTGCTCAATCGGCCCGCGGTGACCCTGGAGGACCTCAAGAACTTCCGCCAATTGGATTCCCGCTGCCCGGGCCATCCGGAGTACCGCTGGACGAGTGGGGTCGAGACGACCACCGGGCCGCTCGGGCAGGGGGTGGCCACCTCAGTCGGCATGGCACTGGCCGGCAGCTGGCTGGCCCAGCGGTACAACCGGGATGGTTTCGAGGTCTTCGACTTCGACGTGTACGCCCTGGCCGGTGACGGCTGCATGATGGAGGGGATCTCCTCGGAGGCGGCGTCACTTGCCGGGCATCTGGCCTTGTCGAACCTGTGCTGGATCTACGACTCCAACCGGGTGACCATTGAGGGCCATACCGATATCGCGTTCACCGAGGACGTCGCGGCTCGCTTCATCGCCTACGGCTGGAACGTGACCACCGTGGCCGACGCCAACGATGTCGACTCGGTGGCGCGGGGTTTCCATACCTTCAAGGCCGAGCAGGGGCGGCCCACCCTGATTCTCGTTCATAGCCATATCGGTTACGGCTCGCCGGTGGAGGACTCTCCCAAAGCACACGGGGAACCGCTGGGGATCGAGGGGGTGAGGGCGACCAAGCGGTTCCTGGGCATGCCCGAGTACGCCGACTTCTTCGTCCCCGACGGCGTCTACGGCACCTTCGCCTCTGGGTTAGGTGCGCGGGGGCGGGCGGCTCGCGAGAAGTGGAAGGCGATGTTCGCCGAGTACCGCAAGGCCCATCCCGACCTGGCTGACGAGATCGAGCGCATGCAGCGCCGGGACCTGCCTGAGGGGTGGGAGAAGGCCTTGCCGGCCTTTCCGACCGACCCGAAAGGCATCGCCAGCCGGGACTCGTCGGGGCAAGTGCTCAACGCCGTGGCCAAGGTTGTGCCGTGGCTGGTGGGTGGCTCAGCCGACCTGTCGCCGTCGACCAAGACCCGCCTGACCTTTGAGGCCGCCGGTGACTTCCAGCCGAACGAACGCTCGGGCCGGAACCTGCATTTCGGAATCCGCGAGCACGCCGCGGCGGCGGTGGCCAACGGCATGGCGTTAACCAAACTGCGTCCCTACTGGTCGGGGTTCATGATCTTCTCCGACTACGCCCGCGGCGCGATACGGCTGTCCGCACTGATGGAGATCCCGGTCCTGCACATCTTGACCCACGACTCCATCGGAGTGGGCGAGGATGGGCCCACCCACCAGCCGGTGGAGCAGCTCATCTCGCTGCGGGCGGTCCCCGGCCTGCTGGTGTTCCGCCCGGCGGATGCCAACGAGGTGGTCGAAACCTGGCGCATCGTCACCGCCCTGCGTCACGAACCGGCCGTCCTGATTTTGTCCCGCCAGGCCCTTCCTACCCTCGACCGCAACGTGCTGGCCCCCGCGTCCGGGGTGGCCAGAGGCGCCTACGTCCTGGCCGAGGCCGACCGGGGCGACCCGGATGTGATCCTGCTCGCTACCGGCTCGGAGGTGCACCTGGCCCTGGCCGCCCGCGACGAGCTGCAGGCGGGCGGCGTCCGCGCCCGGGTGGTCAGCATGCCCTGCTGGGAGCTCTTCGAACGCCAGCCACAGGTCTACCGCGACGAAGTGCTGTCGCCTTCCGTCAGGGCCCGCGTGTCGGTTGAGCAGGCCTCCACACTTGGCTGGGATCGCTACATCGGTGACGGTGGCGCGGCGATCGGCATGCACACCTTCGGAGCGTCCGCGCCGCTCAAGCAACTGCTCACCAAGTTCGGGTTCACCCCTGACCAAGTCGCAGCGGTGGCCCGTGAACGAGTTGTCGCGGCCCGCAAGGAATAGCCGGCTGCAAGGAAGGCCGACTCGCAACGGGAAAGGAGAACCGTGAAGGCGACCGAAGTCCTCCACGACCGAGGCCAGAGCCTCTGGCTGGACAACATCACTCGCAGCCTGCTGGACGACGGGGCGATCCAGCGGTACATCGATTCCTATTCGGTAACCGGGCTGACCTCCAATCCGTCCATCTTCGACCAGGCCATTGGGTCGGGCGACTACGACGCCGCCATCCGGGTCAAATCTGGTCAGGGGCTGTCCCACGAGGACCTGTTCTTCGAGCTGGCCATCGAGGACCTGCGCCGAGCCGCCGACCTGTTCCTGGCTATACACGAGCGCACGGA
>JBPYFF010000044.1:0-4249 GCA_051984455.1 Acidimicrobiales bacterium
CCTCCGTACCTCATCAAGCCAGGCTCGCAGTGCGACCTCATCAAGCCAGGCTCGCAGTGCGACGTCACGCGACGTGATCAGCTCGTCGGCTCGCCTCGCGTCGCCGGGCGTCAGCGGGTGGCCGGCATCGATCCGGTCGATCACCTCTACCTGCACCTGGGCGTCAATCAGGTCGTACCGCTCGCGCGCTCGGAGCTCCTCCGTGGTGTGGTCGGAAGTCAAGTCGTTCCCCCCTGATTAGAGTCCTCAAGCAGTCCTCAGCCAGTCCTCGAGAGTGAACGGTGACGCTCTGGGTGTAGCGCCCGGCCTCGCCCATCGCTACCCCCCGTGGGTATCCCCTGGATGGGCGAGGCCGGCTTTCCCCTCGACGGGGGCCGCGGGGCAAGCCACGGCATCGGCGTCGGGGCCTCCGGGAGCTCGCCAGCTAGGAAAAGCCACCCCCGGTCTCAGCCTCCGCCGAGTGCGCTCACCGCCGCTCGGCTCCGTCGAGTAGGCCACTCTGTTCGGGCCGTTCGCATGGTAGCCGTGTGCCGTCTCTGACGCCATCCCGCCGAGCCGAGTGTTTTCATCGGCTCGGGGACAGAAACGCGGCCAGCGTGCCGGCCACATGACTAACAACTTCGCGATCGACGCGGGTTTACCGTCCGCAACTTTGCTGGGCTGTGGCTGGAGAGGGCGACCGGAATCGAACCGGTGTACAGGGCTTTGCAGGACCTTCGTGAGTGTCCCGCTTTCGACCGCTAATGGGGGTGAACCAGCTCATCGGTTGAGTCGGTGAGGCTGGTGCCGAGCTGCCAGCAGGTGAGCACCGTGGGCCGCTGGGCGTTGAGCCTTAGGTCTAGATCGTGCCCCTGCTGGTGGTGAGGTTGCCGTGATGGCTGGTGGGATGTCGTGCCGTGAGCACTTATCCATTAGCGGGCTGCTGGCAGCCTCGAGGCTCATCTTGGTTCGGTTCCTTCGAGTAGAGAGGTGACAGCGGGTGATCTTCGTTGGCGTTGATTGGGCCGAGGCTCATCACGATGTGCATGTCAGTGACGGTGAGGGCCGACAGCTGGGCCGGGCCCGTGTTCCCGAGGGCGTCGAGGGAATCGCCCGGTTCCACCAGCTGGTCGCCGACCACGCCGAGGACCCCTTCGAGGTGGTCGTTGGGATCGAGACGGATCGGGGCTTGTTCGTCCAGGCCTTGGTGGCGGCCGGCTATCTGGTGTATGCGATCAATCCGTACTCGGTGTCCCGCTACCGGGATCGCCACGGCACCTCGGGGGCAAAATCCGACCCGGGTGACGCCAAGGTGCTGGCCGATCTGGTCCGCACCGACCGGCACAATCATCGGCCCGTCGCCGGGGACAGTGACCTGGGCGAGGCGATCAAGGTGCTGGCCCGGGCCCATCAGTCGATGATCTGGTCCCGGCAACGCCAGACCAACACGCTGCGCTCGACCCTGCGCGAGTTCTACCCCGCCGCCCTGGCCGCCTTCGATGACCTGGCTGGTGGTGACGCCCTGGCCGTGCTGGCGGTGGCGCCCACCCCCAGCCTGGGTCGGACGCTGTCGAGGGCCAAGATCGCTTCGGCGCTACGTCGCGGCGGGCGCCAACGCCGCGTCGAGGAGCGAGCTGAACAGATCCAGGCCGCGCTGCGAACCACCCAGCTGCAGGCCCCGGCGGTCATCTCCGAGGCCATGGGGGCCACCGTGGCTGCCGTCGGGGCCGTCATCGCCGAGATCAACAATCAGGTCTCCCGCCTCGAAGAGCAACTGAGCTCGGATTTTGAGCAGCACCCGGACGCCTGGATCATCCGCTCCCTGCCAGGACTGGGGACGATCCTGGGCGCCCGGGTACTCGGCGAGTTCGGGGACGACCCGAACCGCTATGCCAGCCCCAAGTGTCGCAAGAACTACGGGGGCACGTCACCCATCACCAAAGCGTCGGGGACCAAACAGATCGTGTTGGCCCGCCACGCCCGCAACCGTCGGCTGGCCGACGCCATCTATCTGTGGGCCTTCGCTGCCCTCAGCGTCTCAGCCGGTGCCCGAGCCTTCTACGACCAGCGCCGAGCGGCCGGCGACACCCACCACCAGGCCCTGCGGGCCCTCGGCAACCGCCTGGTCGGCATCCTGCACGGCTGCCTCGAACACCGCACCGTCTACGACGAACACATCGCCTGGGCACACCGACAGCAGGAACACGCCGCCGTCGCTTGACACGCTAGAGACGTGGGATGTCTAGACCCTCTGAGCTGCGGTCTTTCTCCCGGATGTTCCCGATCTTGATCACTTGTCGCCGGTTACACTCCGCTCTTTTGGAGGCGGGTTGGCGAACTGTTCGGATTCCTCGGCCCGAACGCTGCCAGCAATAGCCGGGTGTCTGGTGGCGCAATACATCACCCCGGCACCTCCACCTGGCTGGATTCGCCCCCCGTCGCCGGCCCTGGTGGGGCTGAGGGTCCCGATTCGAGGCCCGCGTCGTCTGCGATCGCCTGCGGTGACGTCCCGTCAAGGTCGGAGGTCGCCGACGTGTGATGGTGTGTTTCGTACATGCGAACGGCGACGACGATGCCCGAGGCGGCGGTGAGGGCGGCGACGGCCCAGATCGCGGTGGCGATGCCGAACGCGTCGGCGAGAACGCCGGCGAGGATCGCGCCGACGGCGAAGCCGCCATCGCGCCACAGCCGGTAGATACCGATCGACCGGGCCCGCCAGGTCGGGTGGGCGACGTCCCCGATGGCGGCCAGAAGGGTCGGGTACACCATCGCTGTTCCTGCCCCAAGGAGAAGCGCACCGAGGGCCCACCATCCGAAGCTGGTCGTGGTGGCGATGAGGGCGATGGCGGCGGCCTGGGTGAGCATGCCGTACGCGATGAGCCACTTGCGGCCCCACCGGTCTGACAGCGCGCCAGTGGCCAGCTGGCCGAGCCCCCATACGGCGGGGTACAGGGCGGCGAGCACGCCGATGCGGCCGACGGAGAGCCCGTGACGGGCGAAGAAGATGGGGAAGATGCCCCAGGCGAGGCCGTCGTTGAGGTTGTTGACCATGCCGGCCTGGCTGGCGGCCGAGAGCGCCTTCTCCTTGAAGCTGGTGAGCACGAATACGTCACGGGTCGACAGCCCTTCGTGAAGCTCGGCGGACGCCGCGACGTGACTGCGGGCTTCTTGGCGGGCGTGGCCGTGTGTCTCGCGGACGAACAGGGTGGACAGACCAAGACCGAGCCCGGCGAAGACCATGCCCAAAAAGAATGGGTCGGGGCGCAGCCCGGCCTGGGCGGCGATGAAGCCGGTGGCGAGCGCGGTGAGGGCGACGGCACCGTAGCCGGCAGCTTCGTTGAACCCCATGGCGAGCCCCCGCTGCCCGGGCCCGACCAGGTCGATCTTCATGATCACCGTGGTCGACCAGGTGAGTCCCTGGTTCACACCCAGCAGAATGTTGGCGAAGATGATCCAACCCCAACTCGGTCCGAACGCCAGCAGGAAGGGGACCGGGAGGCCGATCACCCAGCCTGCAACGAGGACCGGCTTGCGGCCCACTCGGTCCGAGAGGGTGCCCGCGAAGAAGTTGGTGGCCGCTTTCACCGCGCCGAAGGCCAGGATGAACGTGAGCGCGGCGGTGAAGGCGTGCAGGTGGAACGTGCGGCTGGCCAGCAGGGGCAGGACGGTGCGTTCCTGGCCGATCATGCCGCCGACCAGGGCGTTGACCCCGACGAGCAGCAAGAACTGGGCGAGGTTCTGGCGCAGCCCCAGCCGAAGGGCCCCGGTCCTCGGCGAGATGCCGGTCACCCCGTCACCAATTCGGCCTTCGTGGTGGCCACCCACTCCGACGGCCCGCCGGCCAGGACGCTGAGGTGGCGGTGTCCGCGGGCGGCGAGGAGGCTGGCGGCGGTCATGGCTCGCTCGCCGTGGCCGCACATGACGGTAAGCGGGTCGACTGTGACGTCCTCGCTGGGCAGGTCGCCGAGCTCGATGTGGCGGGCGGTGGGGAGATGCCCAGCGGCCCACTCGCCGTCCTGGCGGACATCGAGCACTGCGCCGGCTATGGCCGCCGGGTCGACAAGGGGGATGGCCGCTATGGGGTAGCCAGCCGAGTGCCATGCGCGGACGCCGCCGTCGAGCTCGCCGAGGAGGTTCTCATGGCCGACGGTGAGGCACTGGCGGACTAGCTCCACGCGATCCTGCCCCTCGCCGAGCACAAAGATCAGCGGTCGGTCCAGCTCGACCAGCCAGCCGAGCCAGCTGCCAAAGACCGGCCGGAGGACGTTCG
>JBPYFF010000045.1:0-5537 GCA_051984455.1 Acidimicrobiales bacterium
TTCAGGCCGTCGGGGTGGATGGTCGCGATTCTGGCCACGCGCTGCGTCGCGGGCGTGGTGACGCCGTCGCGAGCCATGGCGTCCATGAATGCCGCCGTGAGGTGGCGCTCGGTCACTCCCGGCCGCAGTTCGGCGACGGCCGCCACGAGAGCGGTCTCCGCCACCAAGACCGCGGCCCGTATGGCAGATACCTCGTCGGGTGTCTTCACCCGGCGAGCCGCCTGCAGCAAAGGCTCGGCGTCAACCAGCTCGGCCGAGGGGAACACTTTGGGAAGCAGCCGTGCGAATCGCGGCGTCAGTGAGTCGGTGCCGACGCGACGGGCAGCGGTGGTCCCCTGGATCGATCGCAGCCAGGCCAGCAGGTTGCCGGGATTCCAGGTGATGCCGAACAGGTTCTCGTGAGGGATGTCGTCCGGGATTCCCTCATCCCACGTGCTCACCAGATGGATGGCCCCGGTCGCCCGGACAACGACGCACCCGGGTCCGAACGCTCGGGTTCCGGCCGTCCACAGTCGTTGGGCGCCGGCCACGTACCGGGCGTTCGCCTCCTGACCGAGTACGAGCACGTCGATGTCGTGCGCGTCCATCTGGTCGAGGGCTCGTTGGCGCCGACCTTCCCGGAGTGCCTTATCGTCGGCCAGGACTTCAGTCGCCATACGGGTCGTAGGGGTAGTCGGTGAGGGAGAGCCAACCGTCGTCAGTGATCACGATCACCTCTTCCGCCCGGTAACCGCCCGCGCCCTCGTCCCATACCAGCGGCTCGAGTACCACCACCGTCCCGGTGGTCAACACCTGTCGCTCGTCGTAGGCGTCACCGAGGTCGGTACCGATGAACGGTGGCTCTGCGCTCTCGATACCGAGGCCGTGGCCGAGATAGAAATGCGGCATCCACGGCCGGCGGCCGTCGCTCGCCGAGAGAGCCGCCCTCGTCAGGTCGGCCCCCGTCGCGCCGGACCGGGTGACTGCCAGGACGGCATCGATGATCTTCCGCCAGGCGCGGAACTGCCGCTTCTCGCGGGCGCTGGGCTCCCGTCCCACCACCCAGGTACGCCCAAAGTCGGAGGCAAATCCGGCATAACTGATGCCGGTGTCAACCCACACCTGGTCGCCCTCGACGAGTTCGCGCTCGGTGGTGAGCAGCGGACAGGCGATGTCACCGTGGGTCGTCCACGGTCCGTCGGCGAGCCGGGCTGGCATCACCTGCCAGATCGGATCGAGAATGTTGGCGTCGGCACCGAACTCGAAGGCCGCGTCGAGAAAGCGGGCGGTGAGCTCTGTCTGTCGCATTCCCGGTGCCAGCGCGGCCTGAACCGGGGCGATGGCCTGCTCGGTGATCTGCAAGGCGGTTCGCAGGAAGCCGAGCTCATCGGGCGTCTTGGTCAGCTTTGCGACTCCGATGACGTCGTCGGCGCTCGCCGGCGGGCCGTCCGGGCACAGCACGTCGTAGGTCCGGCGGACGGCCCCGGGCAGCTCGTCGAAGGCCAGCCGCCGCCCGTTGGGCAGCAGGCCGGCAAGGGTCCGGGCAAAGACCTCCGCACCCTCGTCGAACTCGACATACACCGGTCCATGCAGGTGATCATCGGGAAGGAGAAGAAGATCGGCCGCTGGCTCGTGAAACGGTGTGAACAGATGCGGTCGCTGGTCGCCGGCCACGACCACCGCGACGGGCCGCTCCACATTGGCCCGGCCGGGATCGGCCAGCGGCCACCTGGCGCCGGTCGCGTACGAGACGTTGCTGTTACCGAGCAGGATCATCGCGTCGACGCCCTGCTCGCCCATCGCCGTGTGGAGCTTGGCGCTCCTCTCGGCCTGCATGCGGCCGAGGTCGGGTTCGGTCGGGATGACGACGGGCACCGTCAGCTCGGGAGATCCAGGAAATCCAGGACGTTGCGGCTGACGATCCGGGTGGCGTCCTCGGGCCCGACGGCGTTGACCACCGCGGCCAGCGAGTTCTCGGAGTACCCGAAGGTGCTCTCATTGTGTGGGAAGTCGGTCGACCACATGACCCGATCGACGCCGATCCGGTCAATCAGATCCAGCCCGAGCGGGTCGAGCATGAACGACGAATACATGTGGTTGTCCCAGTAGTACCGAACCTCGTGCTGGATTTCGGCGTCGAGCATGTGGCGGAACGAGGCGTGCATGTGCTCGGCGTCCTGGATTGCGGATGCGACCCAGTTGATGCCACCTTCGAACCAGCCGACTCGCAGACCTTTATGCCGGTCGAGCAAGCCGCCGAAGATGTATCGAGCGAACATCTCGCGGAAGGGCGAGGCGTTGTGGACCATGGCGACCGGGTAGGCGTTGGACGCGCACGGGGCGGACAATCCCGACTCGCCGATGTGGTGCGAGACGGGAATGCCGGCCTCCTCGATCGCCTCCCACACGGGCGACATGGCCGGGCCGTTGTAGTCGATTGGCTTGCCGTCGGGGCCGGCGCCTGGTCTCAGGGGCAGCCAAAAGGTCCGCACACCCAGCGCCTTCATTTCGGCCAGGCTCCGGCGAGCGCCTTCGCCATCCCACCAGTTGATCAGCCCGACGCCATAGAAGCGGCCGCGGGAACGTTCCTGTAGCTCGGCCAGGTACTCGTTGTAGATCCGGAAGCACAGCTCGCGTACTTCCGTATCCGGGTAGCCCATCCGCGCGAGCAGGGCGTTGGGAAAGGCCAGCTCCCTCAGGACCCCGTCGGCCTCTAGTTGCGCCATGCGCGCCTCAAGGTCGCGGGTACTCGACCCCGGTAGGGGGTCGTACTGCGCCAGGACGCCGGTGAACTCACGGGGGAGAAATGCCTTGTCCCCCTTTCCGAGCGTCCAGGCGTCGTCCCGATACCAGACCCGTGGGGCCCGGTCCTTCAATTCCTCCGGGAAGCGCTGGTAGAAGATGTCCTCCGCCAGGGAGATGTGGTCGTCGGCCGAGAACACCGCCGTGCCGGGCGCGAAGCCGCAGGTCGTCAGGTCGGCATTGCCCCGGCGAGCCTTGGGGGGACCGAGTCTTTCGAGCGGGTAGACGGGAAGCGTGCCTGCCTGACGCGCCATCTTTTCCCCTCTCGTCAGCCCGCGATCGTAGGGGTCGGGTCGCGCAGCTTCACGCTGCTACATTTAGTTCGACGTCGTAGTTTTGTCAAGGCGCGGGGTCCGGGGGTGCAAGGAGAGAGATGGGCGCGCAGGAATGGATCGACAAGAACGAGCTGGCCGAACTTGTCGCCCGATTGTCGTCTGCCATGGATCGAGGGGACCGCGAATGCATCGCCTCGTGTTACGCCGAGGAGTCGTACGACGACCACGGCGTTTGGAAAGGGAACGGTCGAGAGTTTGCCGGCTTCATCTGCGGCCCTGGAGCCCTGACCCGGATGCATCACCTGCTTGGCCAGTCGGTGTTCGACGTCGATGGCAAAGAGGCGTGGGGCGAAACCTTCTTCATCTTCCACGGGCTGGCCGGCACAGCCGAGGTGTCCGGCTACGGACGCTATGTGGACTACTTCCAGAAGTTTGACGAGAGCTGGAAACTGACGTACCGCCGGGTGGTACCAGACGTCGCGCCCGGAGGCGACGAGGCGGCCACCTACTGGTCATCTCGCCGCGATCGATCTGACCCGGCCTACGACCGCCGGCGCTGGCCTGACGGCGTCCCTCCCGGGGCTTGACAACGCGGGAGGCCGGACTTCGGGTCCGCCCTGTGTACCATTTGCCACATGGCGACCCCGAGAAATCTCCCGTTCGACCCCGTGGCCGAGGCCCGGGAGGTTTGGAAGTCGAAGGGATGGGCGAGCGCGGCACCCGGGATGGCGATGGTCACGTCGATTATGCGGGCTCACCAGTTGTTCCTTTCTCAAGGCAACGAAGTGCTCAGGCCGTTCGACCTGACATTTGCCCGGTACGAAGTGCTGGCGTGGCTGTGCTGGAACGCCGACTGCGGTTCCCTCTCGCTGTCGCAAATCGGTGAGCGGCTCCAGGTGACCCCGGCGACGGTGACGAGCGCGATCGACCGGCTGGAGGCCGAGAATCTGGTGCGACGCATTCCGCACCCGAGCGACGCGCGCAGCACGCTCGCCGAGATCACTCCTCGCGGGCGGGCGATCGTCGCCGCGGCCACGGCGGAGCTCAACGCCCGGGTCTTCGAGACGGTGCGCCTTTCTCCGGACGAGATGGAGTCGCTGTTCCGATTGCTGGTGAAGATTCGCGTGGAGGCAGGCGACTTCTCGCCGAGCAGACGAGATCGCGTGCCGCTCCGCAGAAGCGAGCTGGCGGAGGCCGCCCCCTCGGCGTAGCGGCTAGCGGTTTAGCGGCCTGGCCGGCGAGCGCCGGCGTCGGCCGAAGTCGATGGCCGTCGCAGGATGCTCCGATAGCGAATGTTCTCAGCCATGACCTGTTGGTTGAAGGCCTGGATGAGCCCCTCGCGCTCCCGGTCGAGCTCTCTTGCGGTGAGCTCCCCCGCCGCGAATCGCTGGTAGCTGTGATCGAGGTTGGCATCAAGTTCTGCCTCCAGCCGGCGAAGCCGCTCGAGGGTCGTCGCCCGCCGTTTCCTGGTGAGGGGAATGGGGGACCGGCCGGCTGCGGGCATCGCGGTGTCATCGTCCTCCTCAAACCCGTGCTGGCGGGTGGGATTCGGGGCCCGAGGCGGCAGCAGTTCCTCGGCCCGCATGATGTAGTCGGCCGCCTTGTTGACCCCGATGCTGGCCAGCCGGACCGGCTCGATGCACCGCTCCTGGCACTCGTCCTTCAAGCAGTAGTCATAGCCCAGCTCGACCCGCCGAGGGTCAACCAGATCTCCACAGTTCCTGCACTTCAAAGCCTTCAACTCCTGATCGCGGCCATGGTTCAACACCTGAGCCGGCCCCGGTGTTCCCCTCGTTTCTTCTGTTCATTGGCGATGTGTGGTGCAAAAACGCCTCTATTCGGCGATTTTGAACGAAAGGTCGCCAGATCACAAAAGAATGGCAACGGTCGGAGGGTGGCGGGCGACCGTCCGGCGGCTTAGGTCGCTCGCCTCTCGAACAGAAGCGTCTGCCGCGACCCGGCCATGAGGCTCCCTCCGACGTCCGTTGAGAATGTGTAGGTCAGTGGGTCTATCGGCGGCACCGGCTCGTCCTTCAGCGAGGTGAGCGAGTACTTCACGCTCACGATGTAGGTGGCGCCCGCAGTGGCCCCGTTGAATGCCAGGTCGACGTCACCGGGTGAAGAGGAAGAGAAGGTGGGGGTCACGCCGGAGGAAACCACCTGACACGTGCTGCTGTAGACGATGAGCTGGCTTCTGTCGATGGGGACGTTGCGGTAAGGCGGGTTCGAACCGGAGTCGTTGGTCTCCTGGATCGAGGCGGTGAAGTTGGCAGCCGGGGCGACCACCCTGCTGAAGTACAAGAAGACTCCAGGGTTGACTCCGTTGATGGTCGTGCCCATGACCGAATAGCGACCGGCGGTGAGGCTGGTCGAAGCCCCGGACGTGAACTCCTGGCAGGTCACGCCGCCCTGGGTGATCTGTGCGCTCGGTCTCACCACGGTGAACGGCTCGCAGAGACTCGTGGACCCTGTGTAGCTGGC
>JBPYFF010000046.1:0-12032 GCA_051984455.1 Acidimicrobiales bacterium
TAGGTGAAGGCCGGCACCAGCCGGACCTCTTTGCCCAGCAAGGCGTGACCGATCTCGACCGGCGACCAGTAGGTGGCGACCACGACCACGGTTCCACCGGGACGAACCTGGCGAATGGCGAGGTCGAGCGAGGCCTGGGTGCCGGCCGCGTCAATGACCACCTCGTACCCGGGCGCGTCCACCGCCGCGTCCGCCAAGACCGTCGCCCCCATCTGCCCTGCTGCCTCCACTTGAGCGGGATGGCGAGCGACCACCGACGCGTCCAGGCCCTGATGACGGGAGACGGCGAGAACAAGCTGTCCGATGCTTCCCGCGCCGACGACGAGCAGCGGCTGCCCCGGTTCGAGCCCGGCCAGATGGAGGGCGTGGAGGGCAACCGCGAGCGGTTCGACCAGCGCCGCGTCGGCTACCCGCGCGCCGGCGGGAATCGGCACCAGGCAGCGCGGGTCGACCCGCACCTCATCCGCCAGACCGCCGTCGACCGCGATGCCGTGCATCCGCTGTACGCCCGTCCGGCACAGCTGATCCTGACCGGCGGCGCAACAATCGCACTGCCCGCACGGGACCGTGGGCTGCACCGCCACCGGCGTGCCATCCTCCAGCACCCCGCCGAACTCGTGACCGAGGGTGACGGGCAGCCCGAGCGAGCGCAGGTGCAGGTCGGACCCGCAGATGCCGGCCGACCTGACCCGCACAACGATGCCCTCGCCCACCGGAGCCGGCACTTCGACGACCGCCACCCCGCCCACCCCGCCGGCCCCAGGACTGCTCCGCACCGCCCTCATCGGGCCGGACTGTACCGGGGAAAAGGTGCCGGCCGCGGCCCCGCACGGGAATGCCGGACCCTCGAGGTAATGTTGTAATCGCCATGTCTCCCATCTCTCCCGCGACCGAGATCAGCCCCGGCCACTCCGCCGACTCCGGCGATGCCACCGAACCCCTCGACGCCTACTCCCGGGTGGTGACGGGCGTGGCCGGTCGCCTGATCCCGTCGGTGGCGGCACTGCGTGTCGGTGCCGGCCAGGGCTCACGGCGGCGGGAAGGCGCGGGCAGCGGCGTCGTCATCACCCCCGACGGATTTTGCGTCACCTCCGCCCACGTGGTGGCGGGCGGCCGGCGGGGGACGGCGGTGCTGGCCGACGGCCAGGAGCTGCCATTTGAGGTCCAGGGAGCCGACCCGCTCTCCGACCTGGCCGTCGTCCGGGCGACCGGCACCGATCTCCCGGCCGCCGTTCTCGGTGATGCCGACCAGCTGGTCGTCGGGCAACTGGTCGTCGCCGTCGGCAATCCCCTTGGGCTGGCCGGCTCGGTCACGGCCGGTGTGGTGAGCGCGCTGGGACGGTCGCTGCCGACCCGCTCAGGCAGCGCCAGCCGCATCGTCGACAACGTGATCCAGACCGACGCTGCTCTGAACCCGGGAAACTCCGGTGGCGCGCTGGCTGACAGCAGCGGCCGGGTGGTTGGCATTAACACCGCCGTGGCCGGCGTCGGTCTCGGCCTCGCCGTCCCGATCAACGCCACGACCCGCCGCATCCTGGGTGCCCTGATGAGCGAGGGCCGCTTCCGCCGGGCCTACCTCGGCATCGGTGGTGGCTACCGGCCGCTTCCGCCCCGCGTGGCGGGCCAGGTGCACCAGAACGCGGGTGTCGGTGTAACCGAAGTCGTCCCTGGCAGCCCGGCTGCCATCGGCGGGCTGCAGGTCGGCGACACCATCCTTGCCATCGACGGCCGGCAGCTGGAAGACGCCGGCGATCTCCAGAGGCTGATGATCTCCGAGGCGATCGGCCAGACGATCCTCCTGAAGGTCGTACGTGAGGGCCAGGAAGTCGACATCAGCGCAACGCTGGGAGAGCTCAGGGAATAACGTCTGGGCGTGGCCACAACGCGAGCCGGCCGGCCCCGGCCGCCAAGCGCGCCGTTGAACACCCTCGCCGTCGATGTGGGCGGTACCGGGATCAAAGCGTCGGTGCTCGACCCTGCCGGCATGCTGCAGCATGACCGGGTCCGGGTCGCAACTCCCTACCCTCTTCCTCCCTCCACGCTGGTCTCGACCATCCAGACGCTCATCATTCAGCTCCCCGCGTTCGACCGGGTTTCGGTCGGGTTCCCCGGCATGGTCAGGGAAGGCCGCGTCCTCACGGCCCCTCATTTCGTCAGCCCCACCGGCCCGGGCGGCAAGGTCGATTCCGAACTGGTCACGGAGTGGACCGGTGTGGATCTCCAGTCGGCGGTGGCGAGCGCGCTCGGCAAACCGGCCAAGGTCGCCAACGACGCCGACATTCAGGGCGCAGCCGTCGTCGCCGGCAAGGGCCTGGAAATGGTTGTCACCCTCGGCACTGGCTTCGGTACCGCCCTGTTCTTCCACGGGATGCTCTGCCCTCACCTCGAGTTTGCTCACCACCCGTTCCGCAAGGGCGAGACCTACAACCAGCAGCTGGGCGACCTGGCCCGACGTCAGGTGGGCGGCGGGCGATGGAACAAGCGCGTCGCCCGCATGGTCGACACCCTCCATGCGCTCGTCTTTTACGACCACCTCTGGATCGGGGGTGGCAAC
Source organism: Acidimicrobiales bacterium (assembly GCA_051984455.1). GTDB lineage: Bacteria > Actinomycetota > Acidimicrobiia > Acidimicrobiales > Palsa-688 > JBPYFF01. The sequence continues at coordinate 2,555 of JBPYFF010000046.1, forward strand.
TCACGCCACGTCAAACTCGACCTCGGTCCGGACGTGTCGCTGGCTGACAACAGTGCCGGCATCCTCGGCGGCATCAAGCTGTGGGAGCGGTCGGCCTGATAGGGACGGCCGCTCGCTGGCCGCTAGCCCACCTTCGTTTCCCGTCCGGCCCAGTACGGAGCGCGCAGCTCTCGCTTCAGGAGCTTGCCGGAGCCGGTGCGGGGCAGTTCGGGAAGAAAGCTCACTGAGCGGGGGATCTTGTAGCCGGCCAGGTGCTCGCGGGCGAACTGGATCACGTCGTCCTCCGTCAGGTTGGGCCAGGCGGGGTCCTTGACGACCGTGGCATGGACGCTTTCGCCCCACTCCTCGCTCGGGATGGCGAAGACGGCAACGTCGAAGATGCCGGGATGCTGCTCGAGGGCGGCCTCGATCTCGGCCGGGTAGACGTTCATCCCGCCGGTGATGATCATGTCTTTCTTCCGATCGGCGATGTAGTAGTAGCCCTCCTCGTCCCGGTAGGCGATGTCCCCGACGGTGTGAAAATCGCCCCGGCGGTCCTCGTCGTACTTCTCCTGCGCCTTGTAGTAGGCGTCAAAGACGCTGGCGCTCCGGACAAACAGCTCACCGGGCACGTTGGGCTCCGTGACTTCATTCCCCTGTTCGTCGAGCAGCCTGATTTCGATGCCGGGGGCGGGGATGCCGCAGGAGCCGGGCTTTCGCAGCTGATCGGAAGGAGGCAGGATCGTGTCGACTCCCAGCTCGGTGGAGCCGTACACCTCCCACAGCGAGTCGGCAGGGAAGTCGGCCAGGTACTTCTGCTTCAGCGCGAACGACCAGGGCGCGGCGTTGGCGATCAGCCGCCTGATGCTGCTCCGGTCATACCGATTCTTGAGCTCGTCCGGCAGGCTGCACACCATCCGGATCGGTGTCGGCGCCGAGAACGTCGTCGACACCCGGTAGGTGTCGACCAGCCGCAGCCAGTCCTCGGGATCGAACTTCCGCTGGATGATGATGGTGTTGCTCAGCCCCTGGGCCAGCACCGCGAACCCGCCCGGCCCGGAGTGATAGAGCGGCCCGGTTGTCAGATAGATGTCGTCCGGCTGGTAGCCGATGAGCCCGATCATGCCCCCCAGGGCTGATGGGTCGCGGATGCCCTTGCGGAGAGCGCCTTTCGGTTTACCCGTCGTGCCCGACGTGTAGATCATGGTCGCGCCGGTAGATTCCCCGCTGGCCACCGACGGTTCGACAACCGGCTGGCGACTCAACTCCTTCTCCAGCTCGCCGTCGCCGTCGTAGACCAGGACGTCGGAGACCTTGGTGAGACGGCCGCGAATGGCCTCGATCAGTTCGGCCGACTCGGCGTCCACGTAGACGACGGTGGCGTCGGAGTTGTCGATCACATACCACGCCTCGTCAGGACCGAAGCGGTAGTTCAAGGGCACCGCGACCGCACCGATCTTTCTGGCCGCGTTGCCGAGGGCGAAAATGGGTGCGGAGTTCTGGCCGCACCACACCACCTTGGTCCCCGGTGCCACGCCCAGGTGGAGCAGCAAATGAGCCAGCTGGTTGGACCAGCGGTTGAGTTCGACGAAGGTCCACTTGAGCACCGGCTGCCCCGGTCGGTCGTCGATGACGGCGAGCTTGGCTCCGACGGTGTTTGCATATGCGGTGAGGATGTCGGTGGGGGTGGAGGCCATTCCCGCATCCTGGCCGCGACCTGGCTCGGCCGTCAACGCGTGGGCCCCCGAAGAAACGCCACCCATTGCTGGTCGTCGTCGGACGCGACGATCCGCGCCGCCGCCAACCGCCTGATCTCGGCCAGACGCACCTTTTCATTATCGGTTCGGACGAAGTCATCGTGGTTGAACAGGAGCACCCGCCGGGGCACTTTGTACGAGGCGAGCGAGCCATGCAGACAGGCGATGACATCGGCGGGCGAGGGATCGACGCCCTTTCGCGGTACACCGCAGAGCACCACCGCCTCGCCCAGCATCGGATGGGGCACGCCGACCACCGCGATCGTCCCGAGCAAGCCGAGGCCGGCAACCTTGTTCTCGACCTCGACCGGCGAAACGTTGGCTCCGGCCGTCTTGATCAGACCGGACAGGCGGCCGGTCCAGTGAAGGAAACCGTCGCCATCCAGGTAGCCCGCGTCCCGGGTGTGGAACCAGCCGTCGCCGTCAAAGCAGTCTTCGGGTACCGACTTGTGGTACCCGCGCATCATGCTGATCCCTTTGACGGTGATCTCTCCGATACTCCCGGGAGGCACAGGGGAGACCCCATCGGCATCGACGATGCGAACCCTCATTCCCGGTAACGGCAGCCCGTGGGAAGCCTGGCGCAGCTCGAGCGGCGCATGACGTGGGAGTGCCGTCGCCAGGGTGAACGTCTCGCTCAACCCGTATCCGGAGCGGACGTCCCAGGAAGATGTCGGGGCGTTGCTCACCTCCCGCAGGGCGCTGTTCTGACGGAGGTTTCGAAGCCGACTCAGATCCCGCCGGCCGGCGTCGGGATGGGCGGCCAGGAGCGCGTCGGTGTGGTCGAAGGAGTGCACCGTGGTCACCTTCTCGCGCTCGAACGCGGCCAGGGCGGCCCCGGCGTCAAACGTCTCTTGCATGACGAGGGCCGCCCCCGATGCCAGCGCGCCGCCCAGGACGAAGGCGAATCCCGCCGTCCAGAACAGGGGAAAGACGCTCCACACCCGGTCGTCCGCCGTCAGTTCGAGTTCCTCCGCCCACCGCCAGAGCTGGACGGTGACGGACCGGTGCATGTGCAGCACGGCCTTCGGTAACGCGGTGGTGCCCGACGTGTACACGATCATCGCGTCGTCGCTCGGGTACACCTCCGCCGCGGTGGCATCCACCAGCTCGTCGCCGATCACCGCACCAGCAGACAGAAACTCGTCCCAGGCCTGAATGGCCGGTGCATCGGGACCGTGCCCTCCGATCGCGGCGATCTCTCCGATCGCGACGATCCGGCGGAGGAAGGGAAAGGTCGCATCGGCGATGCATCCCGGGCGGGCCTTGACCACCCCGGGATGGTGAGCGGCCAGCTCGTCGAGATAGGCGTGGCTGGAAAGACGGTCCTGCACGATCAAGAGGGCGGCGTCACTGTGGTTCAAGATGTGGTAACGCTCCTCGGCTTCCGCCAGTGTGCTGATCGGGACCACCACGCCTCCGGCCAACGCGATACCGAAGGTCGCGACCACGAACTCGGGGCGATTGCCAAGGAGGAGCGCGACCTTGGTCCCTTTGCCTACGCCGGCCGCGAGCAGGGCACGAGCGAGACCCCGCGCCCGTTGCAGCAGGGCGGTATAGGTCAGGCGATCATCGCCAAAGATCAAGGCTTCCTGGTCGCGGTAACGGGCTTCGATCTCCTGAACGAAGGCCGCCAGCGTCAGTCGCTCCCGAGGGACCGGCAGGCCGAGATCCGAAGGCCCCCGGTCATAGGATGAGCTGTCTATGATCTCTATCCTAGAAAAGATAGCGGCCGGCCGTCGATCCGCCGGCCGCCGGCTCCGATCAATATGATCGAGCTTCTCGCCGGTGTGCGAGTGATCGAATCGGCCATGCTGTTCAACGGCGACCGGCTGGGCGCGCTCCTCGGCGATCTGGGTGCCGACGTCATCAAGGTGGAGAGTCCGGCCGGCGGGGACTATCTGCGGGACATGCTGGGCCAGCTGGTCCCCCACTTCAGCCCCGCGTTCGTCCAGGTCAACCGGCACAAGCGAAGCGTCACCATCGACCTCAAAAAGAACGACGGTCGGGAGGTGTTCTGGCGGCTCCTCGCCACGGCCGACGTCTTCGTCGACGGCAACACCGCGGACGCGTGCAGCAAGCTCGGCATCGGCTACCAGGACCAGCGAGCCCGGAAGCCTGACATCGTCTACTGCCAGTACACCGGCTTCGGCGCGTCCGGGCCGTACCGTTCGATTCCCACTCATGGCCAGATGATGGATGCGCTCGCCGGAGCCATGCCGGTGGAGGTCGATGCTGCCGGCGAGGTGCGCCGCAAGCCACCGGGGTCATCGATGACGACCACCGAGTACGGAGGTGAGGGCCACGCGACCGGCGCGGCGTACGCCGCCTTTCACGTCGCCGCCGCTCTGTTCAGGAAGGCAGTCGCGGGTGAGGGCTGCTACATCGACGCGGCCTCCTCCGACGCGGTGATCGCCAACGCGTGGGTGGGCGCCACCTACAGCATCAACAGTGCGCGCATCGTTGACCGCGGCTCCATCCCGCCCGACGACCTTGGCCCGAAATACAGCTTCTATCAGAGCAAGGACGACCGGTTCGTGCTGTTCTGCTGCATCGAACCGAAGTTCTGGGATCGCTTCTGCCGAGCGACGAACCGCGAAGACCTGATTGCCCGGAAGGACTCTGCCGGCCCGGTTGACTTCGGCGCCGGCGATCCCGCCCTCAGGGAGGAGCTGAGCGGCATCTTTCGCTCCCGATCACAGGCCGAGTGGCTCGAATTGGCCTCACTGCACCAGGTCCCGATCGGTCCGGCCCCGACCAGCCCGGCCGAGTTGCCGGACGACCCCCATCTCCAAACGCGTGAGATCTTCTACCAGGCCCGACACCCGCGCGCCGGCCCGTTCACGTACATCGGTCAGCCCGCCATGGTGGCCGGCCAGCCGTTTGGCATCCGTCGCCATGCGCCGGGCCTCGGTGAGCACACCGACGAGATCCTCCAGGAGCTGGGATACGGCCGGGCCGACATCGAACGGCTCCGATCAGAGGGCGTGGTTTAGCGGTTTAGCCAGCCCGGCGGCGTGCCTCGTCACAAGCCGCCTGGATCTGCGGGAGCACCTTTTGGATCTCCGCGGCATCGACCTCGCCGGCTAGCTGAGTCGCACCCGCCCGGCGCAGCATCTCCGGCAGCCGCGTGGCGATCCGGCCAATGGCCCATTCCAGCATGTCGCCGTTGGCGACGGTGTCGAACTTGATGATCTCCTGGCTGTCGCCCGAGCTGGAGATGTAGTGATAGTGCGGCTGGATCCGAAAGCAGTCGAACCTCACGTACTCCGTGCAGTCCTGGCTGGAGCAGACGTGGACGGAGACACCGCCGTCGTTCAGGTTGGCGGGCTTGTTGGCCGCGATCTCGGCCTGCTGTTGGGGCGTGGCGTCCTTGAACTGCGCCCCCACCAGCGCGTCGTCGACCACCCGGACTTCCACACCGAGCGTGACCGCGCCGGCGGGCACGTAGGTGGTCACCTCTTCCTCCGGCGGGATGGGCATGACGGTATACACGGTGCCGATGGGCATCGGAACCCCCCTCTCAGGCGGCAGGTCAATGAGTGTAAAACTGCTGGGCCCACTTTCGATACGTGGTGATGAGCTTCTCGCCCGCAGTGAGATGGGGCGACGGCTGATAGCGCTTGTGCTCCCAGATCACGAGGTCGGTCTTGAATTCCTCGATGACGCGCGCCTGAGCTTTTTCCGCCAGGCGCTCGGCCCGCGCGTGATCGGTTGACCCGTCGTCGCTCAAGACGCGGGCGGTGACCCCAAAGCGGGCGTGCACCTTGATGCCGTCGATCGGCGTGAGAGTGAGGACGGAGACGGTGTCCACCACGCCGGTGATGCGGGCGACGTCGATCCCGAGACCCCACAGCTCGGACTCGACCGCGCCCTCGAAATGACCCTTCGCGCTCTTGAGCGCCTGGTTGGTTGTGATGGACCGGAGGTGAGGGCCGTCGATCTTCAGCTCGACGTCAGGCATCCGGGCCGCCCGATGGACGGTGAGAAAGTGGGCCAGATCGACTGCGTTCTCGAGTACCTCCTGGGGGTGGACGGCGATCTCGAACGACGTCCGCGCCAACGGGGCGAAGGCCGGATCGGTCAGTTCGTCGACGGGCTCGATCTCCCAGTCGGGAGGCTCGCCACCGGGGTGGTGCCAGGCGAGGGCCAGCCCGTTCACCTCCCTCACCGCCCAGCAGGTCAGCCGAGCGCGGGTGTTGACCCGGTTGGCGTAGGGGATCTTGACGTTGCGCCCGTCGGGACCCCACTGCCAGCCGTGAAAGGGACAGATCAGGATGTCGGCCTCAACCCGGCCGCCATAGCCGAGATGGGCGCCGAGATGAGGACAGAAGGCGTCAACCAGATGCAACTCCCCGCGCCGGGTCCGGTAGCACACCAGGTCCCGGCCGAAATAGGTCAGAGGCAGCACATCACCGACCGCGACGTCATCGGAGAAGGCGAACTGAAACCAGCCGCTGGGGAATGGGGCGATGGGAAAGGTCACTGCCGCCGCTCAACTCTTCCGGCGGTCGAGAAATCGCTTCGGCTTTCCCTGGGTCAGCCGGCCCGTCGGCCCCTCGAGCGCGCCGAGCTCCACCAGCTCGACACCGATCCGGACCCCGAGCTGGGCCCGGAGCCGGTCGCCGATCTCGTTGGCCACCTGCTCCCTGCCGCCGGCCGGGACCGCCGACTCGATCTGCACCGTCATCTCGTCTCGATTTCCGATCCGCTCGGCATAGACGAAGTACTCCGGGCTGACCCGCTCGTCCTGGGTGGCGACCTGCCCCACCGCCTCGGGCCAGACGTTGGTGCCGCGCAGCTTGACCATGGTGTCGCTGCGGCCCTGGAAGTAGTCCATCTTGCGCATCCAGCTACCGCACTCACATCGAGCCCGCGGGTGCAGCCTCGACAGGTCCTGGATGTTGTACCGGACCTGGGCGCTGCCCGTCTTGTAGAGGCAGGTCACCACAATGTTGCCGAGCTCGCCGTCGGGAAGAAGTTCACCGGTATCAACGTCGACGATCTCGACGATGAACGCGTCCTCGAAGATGTGCAGGCCGCCACGGGCCGGGCATTCGGCCGCGACGTAGCTGACCTCGTGAAAGCCGTAGCTCTCGTACGACGGAACCCCCCATGCCGCTTGCACCTTGTCGGCCACGCCGCCGGCGGGACCGGGAAAGGCCCGGATGGTGAAATCCCGCTTGGGATCGAGGCCGATCGAGGACGCCACGTCCGCCATGTGGAGGAGGTAGTCACCGATGGTCAGGATGGAGGCGGCCCGGTACTCCGCCGCCAGTTGTACCTGCCGCACCGTCGGAGTGACCTGCCCTGTGCTCGTGACGATGGGTACGGCACCGAGCCACTGATACAGGCCCTCGTCGGCATTCTGAGCCCCGTTGTGGGTGCTGTAGGCCCACGCGTTCAGCACCACGTCCCCGGGCCGGAGCCCGGCCAGGTAATACGCCCTCGCCGCCAGCACCGCGCCCACCTGCCGGTCCCACAGGGTGTACAGCGTCGGGCGGGCGTGGCCGGTGGTACCGCCACTGAAGCAGACCCTCAGCGGCTGGCGGGGGAAATCGGCCGGTCCCACGCCCTGGTAATCACCCCAGGGTGGAAAAAGCTCGATGCTGCGACGAATGTCGTCGACCGTGTATGGCGGCGCCTGCACGAGGTCGGCGAGCGACCGCACATCCTCCGGCGCGAACTTGGCCTCGCCCCACAGCCGGCGGTAGAAGCCGATGCCGGAGGCTCGATGCAGTTCCTGCTTCAGCCGCTCGAGCTGAAGATGCTCCAGCCGGTCGGGCTCGACGGTCCATCGTGATTCGAAGAATTCGGGCGCCGGGGGGTAGGCCCGCACCAGACCCTCGAAGTCGATGGTGTCGTGGATCCGCCGTAAGGGCGACGCCAAGATGAGCTCCTTCCCGGAACCCTGCTGACTGCTAAATGATAATAACTTAGGCGAGCACGTCCTTGGTCGTGAAGCGAGCCCACGCGGCCGCACCGAACACGGCCACATACCCCAGCTGCAGCAGCATTCCTTTGGAAATGCCGTGCCAGGTGACGGGGCTTCGCATGAGGTCGCTGAACGCGAACCAGTAGTGGGTGAACAGCCACGGGTGAATGCTGTGGACCTGGGGGACGCTGTCGAGCACGGCGGAGAGAATGGCGAAGGCGACGGTGGCCGCCATGGCCCCGACCGGCACGGCGGTGAGGGTCGAGATGAACAGCCCGACCGCGGCCAGCCCGAACATCGACGAGCCGACGACGAGGGCTGCGACGAAGGTCCGCAGCATCCCTTCCGTCAACGACAAGGTGGTGCCCGACAGGGTGGTCACCCGGCCAAGGGGAAAAAGGATGGCTCCCATGATGACCCCGCCGATCGCCACCGCCAGCGCGGCGGCGAGGCAGAACACTGCCGCCGTCCCCGCTTTCACCAGCAACAGGCGCGACCGTCCCGCCGGCCGGGCCAGCAGGTACCGCAGCGTTCCCAGGCTTCCCTCCCCTGCCACCGTGTCGCCCGACACGACCGAGATGGTGAGCGGGAGGAAGAACGGGACCGTCACCGTCAGGCCGGCCAGCGCCGCGAAGACGCCGTTGTGAGTTACCTGGTCGAGAAAGGTCGGACCGTTGCCTGCCTCTGGCCCCCCGGAGAGCTTGACCGCCACCGCCAGGAACGCAGGGATGGCGGCCAGCACGACCAGCAGCGCCTTGACCCGGCGGCGCCGAAACTGCGTGGCCAGTTCAGCGCGCCACATCGAATCCCTCACCGGTGAGGGCAACAAAGGTGTCCTCGAGAGTGGGCCGGAGAGTCACCAGGCTGCGAACCCCCACCCCAGCCTCAACCAGGGCCCGGCAGCAATCCTCGGGCCGGTGGCCGTCCAGCCGGGCGCTGACCGCGATGCCGTCCAGGGCGACTTCGCACAGGCCGAGTCGGGTCAGCACTGCCGCGGCCGCGGCGACCTGCTCCGTCTCCACCTGCAGGCGGGAGGAACCCACGGCCTGCAACTCATCGAGCGTTCCCTGGGCGAGCAGCTTGCCGAGCGACATGACCGCGACGTGGCTGCACACTTGCTCGACTTCCGGCAGCAAGTGGCTGGAGAGAAAAATGGTCGCCCCGTCCTTGGCCAGCTCCCGTATCAGGTGGCGGATCTCCCGCGTGCCCTGGGGGTCCATGCCGTTGGTCGGCTCGTCCAGGATCAGGAGCTGGCGAGGGCGCAGCATGGCGAGGGCCAACCCGAGCCGCTGTTTCATACCCAGTGAGTACGCCTTGAACTTCTTGTTGGCGGCTGCCGTCAAACCGACCCGCTCGAGGGCTTCGCCCACGCGGGCGCGCCGGGTCGACCGCTGGCCGTCGGGGCCGGCGGCGTCGTACCGGGCCAGGTTCTGGCGTCCGGTCAGCCATGGGTAGAAGGCTGGCCCCTCCACCAGCGCCCCCACCCTTGGCAGCACTCGCATGGAGGCATCCGGCATGGCTTCGCCCAGCAAGTTCCAGGAGCCGGCTGAAGGATTGATCAGGCCGAGCATCACCCGGATGGTCGTTGTCTTACCCGAGCCGTTGGGACCGAGGAAGCCGAACACCGAGCCCGTGGGGACCCGAAGATCGATGCCATCGACCGCCGCCGTGCCGCCGAACCGTTTGGCCAGCCCCGCCGTCTCGATGGCGAGGTCGCCCGAAGGGATGGACGCCGTTCCCACCAGTCAGGAGGTGGAGGCGACCGCCGCCTCGAGGGCTTGGGGGCTGACCGCGCCCACGGCAATGC
>JBPYFF010000047.1:0-2648 GCA_051984455.1 Acidimicrobiales bacterium
CGGGTCCCGACGGCCATCGTGTCATCCCGCTCGGGTGAGGTACTCGCCGGAGCGGGTGTCGACCTTGACCCGATCCCCGATGTTCACGAACAGGGGCACCTGGACGACGAGCCCGGTCTCGAGGGTCGCCGGCTTCCTCGCCCCCGACACGCGGTCGCCCTGGAGGCCCGGCTCGGTGGCGACCACCGTGAGCTCGACCGCGGCGGGCAGGTCGACTCCGACGATCTCGCCCTCGTACATCTGAAGGATGGCCGAATCCCCCTCTTTCAGGTAGTTGGCCGCATCCCCGAGGGCCACCCTGGGCGTCGGCAACTGGTCATAGGTTCCGGTGTCCATGAACACGTAGTTATCCCCGTCGACGTACAGGAACTGCATCTCCCGCTTGTCGATGACCGCCTGTTCAAGCTTTTCATCGGCGCGATAGGTGCGCTCCAGGACGGCGCCGGAGCGGACGTTCTTCAGCTTGGTCCTCACAAAGGCCCCGCCCTTGCCGGGCTTGACATGCTGGAACTCCACCACCGAGAACAGCCCTTCGGGCAGGTCGAGGCTCATCCCGTTCTTCAGGTCGTTGGTCGAGATCGCAGCCATTTAGTACAGCTCTTTCGGGGTGATCGTGAGCGGGTAACAGCCGTCGTCGGTGACCACCACGGTGTCCTCGATGCGAGCACCAGCAAGGCCGGGGAGGTAGACGCCCGGCTCCACGGTGACCACGTGGCCGGGGAGCAGTGTATCGGACGACGTGGCCGCCACCGACGGTGCCTCATGAATGTCCAGGCCGACCCCGTGGCCGGTGCCGTGCACGAACCGGTCAGCCCATCCTGCGGCCGCGATCACGTCTCGACAGGCCCGGTCGACCTCTGAACAGGCCACTCCCGGTCCAACCGCAGCGACGCCGGCAGCCTGGCTGGTGGCGACCACGTCGACGAGGTCACGCAGTGATGCGGCCGGCGGGCGCACTGCGACCGTCCTCGTCATGTCGGAGCAATAGCCATCGAAGACGGCACCGAAATCGAGCACGACGAGCTCGTCCGGCTCGATCCGGCGGCCCGACGGCCGATGGTGAGGTTTGGCCGCGTTGGGCCCCGACGCCACGATCGTTTCGAAGGAGGGGCCGCTCGCCCCCAGCCGGCGCATCTCCGAGTCGAGCGCCTGACCGAACGCCACCTCGGTCGGGCGGTCGCTCAGCAACGCCCGGACGGACAAAAGGGCGGCGTCGGCGATCTCGGCCGCCCGGGCGAGCCGGGCAATCTCGCCGGCGTCCTTCACCCGTCGCAGCCGTTCGACCAGTCCTTCCGTCGGCACAAGTTCGGCTCCAGGGAACCAGTCGGAGGCGAACGCCCGCTGCCTGGCCCAGCTCACGTGGGTCGCCTCGAGGCCGATTCTGGCCGGCCCGGACGAGCTCACCAGGGACACCACCAGTTCCCTCTGCCCGGCCGCAGGAGCGATCTCCGGCCGCGCCCCGACAGCGGCCACTTGCTCGGCCGCCTGGGTTTCGTAGCGGCCGTCAGTCACAAGGACAGTGTCTTCGGACAGGACGAGGAGCAGGCCGGCGGAGCCGGTGAACCCGGTGAGATACCGGATGTTGGTCAGGCTGCTCACGACCAGGGCATCGCAACCAGCGTCACCCAGGCCGGTCCGGAGCCGCCGAAGGCGGGCCTCGATGTCCATGGAAGGCAGGGGTTGGTTCATGTCGCCAGCCATCCTGCTACGGCGTCGATGGCCAGTCGATATCCGGCGCCGCCGAAGCCCATGATCGTGCCGGTCGCGACCGGGCTGATCACCGACACGTGCCGCCAGGGCTCCCGGGCATTGGGGTTGGAGAGATGGAGTTCGACGACCGGTCCGTCGAACGAGGCGAGGGCGTCGTGCAGCGACCAGGCATAGTGGGACAGCGCACCGGGATTGATGACGATGGCCGCGCAGCGGCCCCGGGCCCGCTGGATCGCGGTCACCAGCTCTGCCTCGGAGTTGGACTGCTGATGCTCCAGTGTCAACCCGTGGCGTTCCGCCGCCGCGGTGGCGACGGCGACGTGATCTTCGAGCGTCGCCGTCCCGTAGACAGCAGGCTCGCGGTCCCCCAGCAGGTTGAGGTTGGGGCCAGAGAGCAGCAACACGACCGGGCACACCGGCGTCACGGGCTCCGTACTTCCGCCAGCGCGTCCTGCACGGCCGTGACGGGCACCCGGTTGACCAGTTCCAGGCCAGCCGGTCCGTCGAGCACGTACGTGAGACCGCGATCCATCGCCTTCTTGTCCCGGGCCATCACTGCCACTAAGTCCTCTTCGTCGATGCCGGGAGGGAGCAGCAGGGGAAGGTCGTAGCCGGCCAACAAGGCGTCGTGGTCGGCGACGCGCCGCGTGTCGATCCTGCCCATCCGACGAGCCAGGCGGGCGGCGAAGGCCAGCCCGATGGCCACCGCTTCCCCATGGCGAAGGTCATATCCGCCCACCGTCTCCAGGGCGTGAGCCAGGGTGTGGCCATAGTTGAGCACCCACCGCCGTCCGCCCGGTGCTTCTCGTTCATCCGCTCCGACCACATTCGCTTTGCACGCGACGCAGGCGGCGATCGCGTCCTCGAGGGACAGGTCCCGCAAGCCCTCGACACCCAGGAAGGCGTACTTGGCCATCTCGCCCAGACCGCTGCGGTAT
>JBPYFF010000048.1:0-9443 GCA_051984455.1 Acidimicrobiales bacterium
GGGCATCCCGCAATTGCCGGCCTCGTCGGGGGACCGGGAGGTCAGCGAGCGGTGGAAGCCGTTCGCGCCGAGGAGGCGCGGGTGGGGCAGCGGCGATCCAGGCATCGCAGCGCAAACACCTCGACAACCTCAAGGTGGGATCGACATCCCGCCCGAGTCCGCCGTCAGCCGGGCCGAGCACGGCAACGATGGCCGCCGGGGTGACGTGGCCCTTGACCCCACAAACGAGCGTCGCCAGGTTGCAGCGGTCAAACCATCCCATGGCCTGTCGCTGTCTCTCGTGGCCGAATGGAACGCTTTGAGTGATCTGGCATGAAATCCTCTCAGGGCCTCTGGACGCTAGTCTGTTCCTCTGTGCCAACCCGGGTCGTGGTCGTCTCGGCGAGTATGGGAGCGGGCCACGACGGAGCGGCCCGCGAGCTCGTCCGGCGATTGCAGAACGACGGCCACGACGCCGAAATGCGGGACTTCATGGAGTCGGCACCGCTTCGGATCGGCGATGCCGTGAAGGCCAGCTACGAGTTCCAGATGAAGCACTTCGCCTGGACCTACGACCTGACGTACCGGCTGTGGTACCTCCTGCCCTTCCTGCTTCCGCCGGTCGGTCGGTTCATGGCCTGGCTGACCCGCCGCCGGCTCCTTCGCTGGATCCTCGAATACGACGCTGACGTCGTCGTCTCCACCTACCCACTGGCGTCTGTCGTCCTCGGGCAGCTTCGAAGGGGCGGCCGCCTCAAGATCCCGGCCATCAACTTCATCACCGACTTCGGCGTTCATCCCCTGTGGGTGCACTCCGGGATCGACCTGAACCTTGCCGTACACCCTCACCCGGCCGCCGAGGCCGCCGGCAAGAGCGGACGGCCAGCGGTGGCAACCGGCCCAATGGTCTCGTCCCGGTTCACCGTGCCTCAGGACCGCACGGGAGCCCGCCGGGGGCTGGGCCTCGGCCGGGCGGACCGAGCAGTGTTGATCGTCGCCGGCTCTTGGGGCGTGGGGGACGTCGCCAAGGCGTTCCGGGCGATCGCGGCCAGCGACCGGTTCGTCCCGGTGGCGGTCTGCGGCCGGGATGAGCGGCTCCGGCACAAGCTCAGCCAGATCCCCGGCGGTCGGGCCCTTGGGTGGACGGACCAGATGCCTGCCCTGATGGCCGCGTCGGACGCCCTCGTCGAGAACGCCGGTGGGCTAACGGCGATGGAAGCGCTCGCCATCGGGCTGCCCGTCGTCAGCTTCAAGCCGATCGCCGGGCACGGCAAAGAGAACACGGCCGAAATGCAAGAGGCGGGGGTCAGCCGGGTCGCCAAGAAGCCTTCCGATCTGCTGGACATCCTCGATGTCGTGACCCGGCCGGGACCAACCCGGCAGGCCATGGTCGACGCCGGCAAGGCCATGTTCGTCGACGACGCCGCCACCCACGTGCTCCAGGCAGCCGCGGCCGAACCGGCGCCGGTACCGGCCTGGGCGCCGCGCCGTCCATCGGTTGCGGCCGCCCGGATCGCCGCCGCCATCGCGGCCGTTCCGCTGCTGTGGGCCGGCATAACCTCGGGCGTCGGGCTCATGACCGCCTACGGTGCGGGAGTTGCCCATCCCCGGGCAAACGCCGGGAATGTGGCGTACCTGGGCGTCCGGCTCAACGCGGCCGAGCTCCTCGACCCCGCCATCCAGCAGCAGCTGGTGGCCATGCACGCCACCGCGGTGGTTGACCAGCAGACGGCGTTCGTGCAGCCCGCTGCCGTCCAGCGGTTGGTGGGCCGGGGGGTCGACGTCGAGAACGGCGGCCGGGGCCGGCGGCTGGATCGTGAAGGTCATCTCGCCGGCCCGGCGTCCCGGCCGCCGTGGCAGCGAGCCAGTGGGGACGTCCGGGCCAGCCAGTTCCTGGAACAGCTCTCGGGCCAGCCGGTCAAGGTCTTCGTGCCTGGCCGGCGGGTCGACGCCTTCGACCTGGTCGAGAGCTACACCGCCCACGCCCGAACGGTCGTCCCCGACCGCGTGTTCCAGCCCACCGACGTCGACGGCAGCATGAGGCTGACGGCCCGTCAGGTGTACCTGGTGAACGGCGCCAATGCGACACCGATCGAAGTGGAGGACCTGCTGACGGTCATCTCCCAGCAACTGACCGCTGAGCAACTGGTGGGCGCGCCGTTGGTCGAGCTGCGTTGAGGGCCGGCCGGGTCCTCCTGGCCGGCAGCGGGGTGATGGCAGCCAGCGCGGCGGTCGCTCACGCTCTACCCGCCGCCACCACCTGGCTGGAATTGCGCTGCCGGCTGACCCCGTCTCTCGCCGGCATCGGCCGCCCCGATCACGTCGCGCTCACGTTCGATGACGGTCCCGATCCCGTCTCCACACCCGTGTTCCTCGATGAGCTTGACCGATTGGGCTGGCGGGCCACGTTCTTCTTGCTGGGCTCGATGGTGCGGCCCGCCCCGTCCCTCGCGGTTGAGATCGCGGCTCGAGGGCATGAGGTGGCTGTCCACGGCGACGGCCATTGCAGCCATCTCCGCCTGACCGCTTTTTCCATCCGGGATGATGTCGCCAGGGGGAAGGACCTGATCGCAGCCGCGACGGGCACGGAGCCCGTCTGGTTTCGCCCTCCCTACGGCACGCTGTCGGGCGGCAGCCTGATCGCCGCTTCCCGGCTGGGCCTCCGAACCGTTCTGTGGACGACGTGGGGCCGGGACTGGCGCCCGGAGGCGACGGCGGAAACCGTGGCGGCGGATGTTACCGGCGGCCTCCGACCGGGCGCGACCGTGCTGCTGCACGACTCCGACTGCACGTCCGCCCCGGGTTCCTGGCGGGCCGGCATCGGATCCCTCTCCCGGCTGGCGGAGGTCTTCGCAGTCCGGGGACTGTCGGTGGGACCGCTGCGCGACCACGGCATCCCGCACCGCCTCCGCGGACCGTTCAGCCGGGGAGCTCCCCCCTGACGACCTTGCCGGTCGCATTACGAGGCAGCTCGGCGACGAACACGACCTCGCGCGGGACCTTGAAGCGGGCCAGGCGGGCTCGAACGTGGTTCTGGAGCTGCTCCGGCGTGACGGCCTCGGTCGTCGAGTCGCCGTCGCGCAGGACGACGAACGCCTTCAGCCGCTGGCCGAACTCGTGATCGGGAACGCCCACCACCGCCACGTCGGCGACGGCAGGGTGCTCGCTCATGAGATCCTCCACCTCCCGAGGAAAGACGTTCTCGCCCCCGGACACGATCATGTCGTCGTCCCGTCCATCCACGAACAACCGGCCGGAAGCATCGAAGTGCCCGGTATCCCCCGTCCCCATCAGGCCGGCGAGAACCGGCTTGCTTCCGCCCCCCGTGTAGCCCTCAAACAGCATGCCGTTCTTGACAAAAATACGGCCGGACCGGCCCGGCCTCACCTCCTCGCCCGCGGCATCCACCACCCGTACCACCGTTCCCCGAGGCGGCCGGCCGGCTGTCCCGGGCGCCTGCCGAAGATCGGCGGGGGTGGCGATCGACGCCCAGGCGACCTCGGTTGAGCCGTAGAGGTTGTAGACGACGTCGCCGAACCGATCCATGAACCGGATGGCGAGATCCCCGGGCAGCGCTGACCCGCTCAGAGCGACCACCCGAAGCGAGGAGGTGTCGTAGCGATCGAGGGCGGCGCCCGGCAGCTCCATGATTCGCTGCAGCATCACGGGCACCGCGGCCATCACGTTGACCCCGTTGGACTGGATGAGGGCCAGGGCTTCCTCCGGATCAAAACGACGCCGGAGAACAAGGGTGCTCCCCATCACCAGCGCCAACGCCAGGTGGCCCAGTCCCCAGCTGTGGAACATCGGCGCGGCGTCGTAGGTCACGTCGCCCGTGCGCAGCGGGATCGTGGACAGGATGGAGACCAGCGGCTCGAGATTGCCGCCCCCACGGTGGGCGCCCTTGGGGCTGCCCGTCGTACCCGAGGTGAGGATGATCTGCTTTCCCTCACGGGGCGGGCGCCCCCGTGTTGGACCGGCCGGCCGGGCCAGCAGGCCCTCGATCGTCGCCAGCCCGCCCGGCGGTCCCCCACTCTCTGACCAGGCGACCACTCGCGGGACGTCGGGGCCGATCTGGTGTGCGACCGGCAGGAACTCCTCGTCGAGGATGATGGCCGTCGCCTGCTCCCGATCGAAGACGGCCGCGAGCTGGGGTGGTGCGAAGCCGGTGTTGAGATACAGGGCGTCGGCGCCGAGCTTGGCCAGCGCAATGGTTGCCTCGATGAACCCCCGATGATTGCGGCACAGCAGGGCGACCCGTCCGGCTTCATCCACTCCGCGCTCGGCCAGCGCGGTGGCCAGCCGGGTGGTCCGGTCCTCGACCTCGGAAAAGGTGAGCACGCCCCGCTCATCGATGATCGCTGCTCGGGCGGGATCACGGGCGAGGTTCAGTGCATAGGCGCCGGCCACCGAGATGCCATAGCGGCCAAGCGCCCGGCCCATGTTCAGAAGTCGGTCCGGCCGGTAGGGGCCCAGCAACCCGGCCCGGCCGAGCACGGCCGCCGACCACGGCACCTCGGTGACGGCATCCCACACCTTCGATGGTCTGATCACCGGGTACGCCCGCCGGCCTACGGCATGATCGACATGCCGGCCAGCACCCGCTCTCCGAGCGTTCGGTCGCCGTCAACACTGACCTGGCCGCCGGCCAGGGCATCGGCCGGGCTGAGCCGTCCGCAGGACAACCGGGCGTAGGTCTCCGGGGTCATCCTCAGCCTCACGGTGACGTCGTCCACCGCGCCATCGACGGGGCGCCCCCGCCCTTCGACGACGGACGCGGCCACCGTCTGCTCCCCGCGTCCGGTCAGCTGGAGCACCACTGCGGCACCTTCGGGCGCGCCGGCCCGTTTGCTGATCACGAACGGCAGCGCGCTAGTGAACCGGGCCATGGACGCCTCCGCGACCGGACCGTCCAGGTCGCCGGGCTGACCCACGGCCCGCCGGATGTCCTGCTCGTGGACCCAGTTGTCCATGACGCGGATCCGCATGAACTCCTCGTAGGGCACCTGACCGGTGGGACCGGAGGTGATCGCCGCCATCTCGTTGTTCGTCATCGACCGCAATGCCGCCAGCCGGGCGGCCGTGACCTCTCGGAACTCGCCCAGTACTTCCGCGGGTGAACGGGCTCTCCGCGCTTCCACCCACGCTTCGTTCAACTCGCCCATCGGGTTCTTGACGTGCTCCGGCCGTTCCGCAACCGGCGGAGGAGCGGGACGGCCGAGGAGGGCCGATTCGGTGCCGATCAGATGGGAAACGTGATCCTTGACGGCCCATCCCGGACAGTCCGTCGGGCGGTCCCAGTCCTTTTCGTCCAGACCGGCCAGCAGTCCGTCGATCGAGTGCCAGACGGTTGCCAGGTTTGCTACGACGGGGTGGTCGCTTGGCATGCGCCGGACGGTACACCCCGAGAGCGGGACCCAGCGGGTGAGCCCCGCCTCAGCCACTCCCGGGCCCCCCACCCAAATCCATGCGCCCGAACTCGGAGCAGGTGCTGGCGCCGGCGCGGACGGGCCAGCCGGAGCAGCATCTGCCGGCGGTACGCAACCGCATCGTGCATCGCGAGCGGATTCACGGCTCCTCTCCTCTCCTCTATGCTCCTAACCATCAAACAGTCTACACTGGTTATAGTAACCGATCAAATCAGATTGCCGGTGATGGCAGGAGGAGGCCGGTGAAACGAAAGCCCGCTCCGGGGCGACTCGGATTGGTCGCCGAGTTCGTCAACACGCTCGACCTCTTGACCGGCCGCGACGCCTTCTGCGATCCGCCATCACTCGCGGCGTGGCTGTCCGGGAGAGGACTCCTCCACGATCAGCCAGGGCGGGTGACCGACCACGACCTCGACGAAACGATCGCCTTCCGGGAGGCGCTACGGGGCCTTCTTGCCGGCAACAACGGCGTCGGCCAGGCCGACCTGGCCGCGCTCAACGCCAGCAGCGATCAGCTGTCGCTCCGGGTGGTCTTTGGCGAGGAGGAAGGTGCCGCTCTCCGGGCCAACGGCGATGGCGTCCGGGCCGCCCTCTCGGAGCTCATCGGGGTGGTGTTCACCGCGATCACTGACGGGACGTGGAGCCGGTTGAAGGTGTGCCGGGAGGACAGCTGTCGCTGGGCCTACTACGACCGCTCGAAGAACAGGTCGGGAGCGTGGTGCTCAATGGAGGTGTGCGGCAACCGGGCCAAAGCCCGGGCCTACCGCGCCCGGGGCGCGGGCGAGCCTGTATAACCGAAGAGACTGTATAGCGGTGGAGGCCCTCGACCAGGTCAAGCAGTGGGACGCGCCGGGGGCGGCAGCCGGCGTGGTCGTTTCCGACGGGGTCGTCGGGGTGGCGGGCGACGCCAGCGCGCCGTTCCCGCTCGCCTCGGTGACCAAGCTCCTCACCGCCCTGGCGGTTCTCATCGCGGTGGAAGAGCGGACCCTCGACCTCGACCAGCCGGCCGGACCGCCCGGCGCAACGGTGCGGCACCTGCTGGCTCATGCCTCCGGCCTGCCCCTCGACGGGCGGGATCCGACCGCGGCGCCCGGGACCAGCCGCATCTACTCCAATACCGGGTTCGAGGAGCTGGCAGCCGTGCTGGCCCGGCACGCCGGGATGGCGTTCCCCGACTACCTGAGCGGAGGTGTGCTGCAGCCACTCGGACTGCGCGGAACGGTGCTGACGGGTGGAGCGGCATGGGGTGCCTCCGGGCCGCTGGCCGACCTGCTGACCCTGGGCCGGGAGCTGTTGTCGCCGACGCTCATCTCGTCCGAGACGCTGGCGCTGGCAACGAGCGTCGCCTTTCCCCGCCTGGCCGGCATCCTGCCGGGATTCGGGCGGCAGGATCCCAACGACTGGGGCCTCGGTTTCGAGCTTCGGGACCACAAGCGGCCGCACTGGACCGGCGCCAGCAACTCGCCCCGAACTTTCGGCCACTTCGGCCGGTCGGGCGCCTTTCTCTGGGTGGACCCCGTGGCCCGCCTGGCCTGCGGGTCAGTGGCCGGCCGGGAGTTCGGGCCGTGGGCGGTGCGGGCGTGGCCCCGACTGTCGGATGCGGTGCTCCGGGAGCTCGGCCCTCCCGCGCCCGCGTAGGGTCCTGGCGGTGATCCGGGCAGTGCTGTTCGACTTCGGCGACACTTTGTTCCGGCGCCGGGGGGGTCGCCTCGCGATCGTCGAAGCGGCTCGAATACTGGGCCGGGAGGTGGGACAGACGGAGGCCGCCGCCATGTGGGGCGCCATTCACACGCGGGCTCGCACGCCGGCCGAGCTGGCCAAAGGCCGGGACCTCAGCCCCGAAGCACACCGAACGGCCTGGACGGAGCTCTACTCCCAGGCCGATACGCTGGCTCCCGGCATCGGGACACTGCTCTACGAGTGGGAGATCTCACCCGGGCGATGGCAGGCGTTTTCCGACACGCTGCCGACGCTTGCCGCCTTGCGGGAGGCCGAGGTCGGCCTGGGTGTGGTCAGCGACACCGACTGGGACATCCGCCCCATCCTGGAGCTCCACGGCTGTCTCGACTGGTTCGGGGCGATGGTCCTCTCGTGTGAGCACGGGATGGCGAAGCCGGCGGCACCGCTCTTCCTCTCGGGTTGTGAATCGCTCGGGGTACCACCGGACGAAGCGTTGATGGTGGGCGACAACCCCCTGACCGATGGGGGGGCCGCCGACGCCGGGCTCACCGCCCTCATCCTGCCGGTCCCCCGCCCCGCGGACGACGGGCCGGCCCGCGGTCTCTGGCCGGTTGCGCGCCTGGCCATGGGCGAGCCGTCGCGCTGAGGCGTTACGGCAGGTGGTAGGCCCGCCAGTAGATGCTCGCCTCGACCGGATGAGCCTCATCCAGCGGACCGAACTGGTCCGCCGCCCACGCCCGGGTCCGCTCCGCCGCCCGGCGCCGGGTGGTGTCATCGAGAGACCAGGTCCATGAGTAGTGGTTGGCCTCGAGACCGTCGATGAGCACAGCCGCGTTCGCAGTGTGGTGGGCGAGGACGGTAGGAAGGCGCTCGACCGTCGCCCCCCGCGCCACCAGCGCTCCTTCCACATCCGAGCCCGGGCCATCGGCGCCCGGATGCCGGCGCTGGATACCCGCCTCGACCATGAACCGGTCCCGGATGCGATCGACGAACTGGTCACGGCTCCGGCCGCCCCGGTCGACCAGGATGACCCCACCTGGGCGGATGACGCGCATCAGCTCGTCGATCGCCCTCGGCCAGTCAGGGATCAAGTGGAGGACGTGGCAGGCAATGCCGCTGCCGAACGAGCCGTCGGAAAAAGGCAGCCGGGTGGCGTCGGCAATCCCCAGCGGAAAGGGGATCCGGCCACCGGCCTTGTCAAGCAGCACGGCCATCATGCGGCGAGAAACGTCGATCCCGACCATGGGGATTCGGGCGTGGTGGAGCGGCAGCGCGAACCGGCCGGTGCCGACGCCGATCTCGAGGCAGGACCCTCGACCCTCGAGCTCGGCCGCCAGCATCGGGATGATCTCGGCCATGGCGTCGGGTGGAAGGGATCGCGTCCGGTCGTAGAAGTCGGCGGCCCGATCAAAGTTTCGGGACGCGGGCGCCGCGGTCACTGCCCGGGCAACACGACAACCGAGCGAAGGACCTCGCCCCGCTGCATGCGCTCGAACGCCTCTTCGACTGCCTCAATTTCGATTGTCTCCGAAACGAAGCCGTCCAGGTCGAGCCGGCCCCTGAGATAGAGGTCGATCAGCATCGGGAAGTCCCGGGAGGGCAGGCAGTCGCCATACCAGGATGACTTGAGCGCACCTCCTCGCCCGAACAACTCGATCATGGGCAACTCGATGGTCATGTCGGGCGACGGCACACCGACCTGGACGAGGGTCCCGGCCAGGTCGCGCGCCAAGAACGCCTGCCGGTACGTCTCGGGTTGGCCGACGGCCTCGATGACCACGTCGGCGCCGTTGCCGTCGGTGAGGGAGCGAATGGCCTCAACCGGATCGGTCGCAGATGCGTCGACGACGTGCGTGGCTCCAAAGCGCTTGGCCAGGGGGAGCTTTCGGGCATCGACGTCGACCGCGATGACGAGGCGGGCGCCGGCCAGCGCCGCTGCCGCAATGGCGGCGTTGCCAACGCCGCCGCATCCGATGACGGCAACAGCGTCTCCCCGCGACACGCCGCCGGTATTGACGGCGGCGCCAAAGCCGGCCATCACTCCACAGCCGATGAGCCCTGCGGCCTCCGGCCGGGCCCCTCGGTCAACCGCCACGCACTGGCTGGCGGCGACCAGTGTCTGCTCTGCAAACGCACCGATCCCGAGGGCGGGTGACAGCGCCGTCCCGTCCGCCAGCTTCATCGACTGGCGGGCGTTCTCCGACGAGAAGCAGTACCACGGTCGGCCCCGCCGGCAGGAGCGGCACCGACCGCAGGGCGCTCGCCAGGCGATGACGACGTAGTCGCCGGGCCGCACGTTCGAGACATCAGGGCCGACCGCCTGGACGACCCCGGCGGCTTCGTGGCCCAGCAGAT
>JBPYFF010000049.1:0-6987 GCA_051984455.1 Acidimicrobiales bacterium
GAATCGGTGCCGAGGTCATCGACGTCGTGGCCGAGCGATTTCAGGTGTCCGATGACGATCTGCTTCAGCGAGAAACCGGCGTGGTCGGAGGCGATGGCGATCCTCATCGCGTTCCCCGGCCTGATGATCCTGATGATCCCGAGCGCTTGCGCGCCAGTGTCAAGCCATCGCTGATCGGCAGCATCACCCTGTCGACCCGCTCGTCCGCCGCCACCATGTTGTTGAACTGTTGCACCGCCGTCAGGTTCTTGTCACCGGCATCGGGTCGGTTGACGACCCGGCCACCCCACAACACATTGTCGACGAGGATGGCGCCGCCCGGACGCAACCGCCGAACGATTTCCTCCCAGTACAGGGGATAGTTGGGCTTGTCGGCGTCGATGAACGCCAGGTCGAGGGCGGGCTCGAGCGGCATGGCCCGCAACGTGTCGGCGGCCGGACCGAGGCGGAGATCGATCTTTCCTGCCACACCAGCCTCCTCCCAGTAGCGTCGCCCGATCGCGGTCCACGCTTCGTTGACATCGCAGCACACCAGGCAGCCGTCCTCGGCCAGTCCTCGGGCCACGCACAGGGCCGAATAGCCGGTGAACGTACCGACTTCCACCGCTCGCCGGGCGCCGATCAGGCGGGCGAGGATGGTCATGAACGCGCCTTGCTCGGGTGAGATCTGCATACCGGCGATGGGCCCGAGATCGCGCGTCTCGGCAATCAGCCGGCGTTGAACGTCGTCAGGTGGTGTGCCGTGGGCGACCAGGTAATCGGAGATGGCCGGGCTCAGGAAGAAGGACTTTGGATCATCAGGCACACGTCGTTTCTAGCGTGCGACGCGAGGCCCATGTCGGGAGCGGCGACAGCGCCCTGTCCATGCGGCCGGTCAGCCGGCGGTCGACATCATCTCTTCTGCCAGCCGATCGGCCAGGCAGTGTCCGGCCGCAAAAAACCGCCGCCGCCGGTGCTCCCCCCGGATGGTGCCCTCGGCTCGAAGATCGACCTCGGTCTCTGAGGCCGACCACGGGGCGACGTCGATCTCCAGTCCCACTGCGGGCCACGTCCATTTCAAATGGAGGCGACCGCGGACCCGGCAGAGACAGCCGAATTCGCCCGAGCGGCAGGGAGTGCCGAGTTCAAGCCAGTCGCCAGCCGCCGTCCGCAGCGGGCGGTGCTCGTGCTCCCGCCACCACCGCTTCACCGCCTCGACCGTGGCAGGCGGCGACAGGCCGATGCGCCTCGTAATGATCAACGCCGCCGGGTAGGGCGCCATCGGGAACGGCGCTGGTCCAGGGGACGCCGCCAGCCACACCCAGGTCGCAGAAGCCTCGGCCGGAGCGTGATGGACCTCTCCGGACGAATCCGGCCGAGGACGGGACGGCGGCTCTAACAGGTAAGCGGGAAGGGCAGCGACCCTCGCCGAGTCCCACCAGTCGGCATCTCGCCGGTCAGGCTCGAACGTGCTGGCCACCCCTCCATGGTGCCCTCTGCGGGGCCGCGATGTCTTTCCATCGGACTGCTCGGGGGACGGGCTGCTGGTCAGACAGGAAGGCCGCTGGCGTATGCTCTCTCTCGAGCTTATGGGTGTGGTAGATCGCATCACCGCCCGCGCTGACCGCTTGACTCCAGCCGAACGCAAAGTTGCTGCAATCCTGGCAGGCGAGCCCCAGAGCGTTGCCTTCGGCACCGTCGCGACGGTCGCCGCGAAGGCCGGCACGAGTGGGCCGTCGGTCGTCCGGCTTGCGGTCAAGCTTGGCTACGGCGGCTTTGTCGATCTGCAGTCAGACGTCCAGCAAGAGCTGGCCCGGCAGCTGGGCCCGGCACGGGAACGAATCCGCCAGCGGCCGCCCTCCGACTTGATCGGGCGGGCCTTGGCGACCGAAACCGCCAACGTCTCGCAGACGCTCAGCGCCGCCAATCAGGACACCTTCCGGACCGCGGTGGCGAAGCTGTGCGACCGCCGCCGCCACGTGTTCGTGTTGCCGGGCGAAATGACGATGCCCGCCGGACATGTGCTCGCCGCTCACCTGGCCCAGTTACGGGACGGAGTGACGCTGCTGACCGGTTCCGAGGTGGCGGCCAGCAAGCGTCTGGCGACGCTGGACGGCGGCGACGTGGTGGTGGTCATCGACATGCGGCGATATGAGCGCTGGGTGCTGACGGTCTTGCGCCGCGCCTGCCAGCAGGGCGCGTCGGTGATCGCCATCACCGACAGCCCGCTGTCTCCGCTCGGCACCCTGGCGGCCGAGACCTTCCTGATGGCGGCGGAGGGGGTGGGGCCCTTCGACAGCCTGGTCGGTGTGATCGCCCTGGCTAATGCCCTCGTGGCAGGCGTCGCCGCCCGGCTGCGGCAATCGGCGACCAGCCGCCTTGACGCCATCGAGGCGGCGTGGACCGCGACCAATGCCCTCGTCGCCGGGCCCGGGGAAGCGACGCCACTGGCGCCGCTGGTCCAGGACGCAACCGCTCAGGCCGAATCCACCGACGGCGACGAGGCGGCCGTCCACGGCGACGAGGAAGATGAAAAAGATGAAGGTGGCGTGATGCCCGTCGATATACCTGGTGCCGGCACGGGGTGAGGCCCGAGGTGCTACGGGTGGTCGACCGGCGTGGGGGGGTTGGCCGAATCCACGAGTTCGGCCAGCGCCCGGACGGCAAGAGCGGCGACCGCGAGTGCCTGGCCGCTGCTGCCATCGACCTGTCCGGCCAGCCGGTCGAACCGTGACCGACGACCCCCCGTGGCCGCGGGGTCGAACCCACCAACGACCGCTTCGCGTCGCAGCCGGTTGACATCGTCGATCAAGCTCCGCACCTGCCATCGTTCCCACCGGCCATTTGGATGGATGCTGCTCACGCGGGCCTCGAAGCTGACCAGGCCCAGAGCCCGATCAAGCTGGTCGAAGGCGGCCACCACTTCTGTGACCGGCCGGCCGCTCTCCCTGGCGGCGGCCGAGACATCGGCCAGGCCCGCCATCCGCTCCAGCCGGGCAAATGACACGGCCACCTTGCGGTCGATGCCGAGGCCGACAAGAGCATCAGCGGTCCGGGCGACCGATTCCGTCGCCGGGACCGTTCCGAGCCCGAGCTCGGCCTCCAACTCAGCTGCGACCGGGGCATCGTGCGCCACCAGCCAGCCCACATCGCCCATGCCGCCGACCAGGTAGCTGCGGGCGACGGCTCCGACCGCATCCACGACCGCATGATGCAAGGCCAATTCGGCATCGGCGGAAAGGCTCGAGGCCAGGGACTCCGCCTGCCGCCACCGGCGGTCGGCATCCAGCACCACCCGAGCCGCCCAGTAGGCGCTGGCAGTGACGGCCAACCCAACGCCGAATTCATCCGCTACCTCATGAGCCCAGGTGATGCCCATCCGATCGACCAGCTCGCCCGCCATCTCGGTCGCAGCCAGCTGGGGGTACAGCCGGTGATCGCTCAAGAGGTCACCCAGGCGAGCGGTCACCACAGGGGGAAAGTAGGACGCAACCGCCGAGCCGACTTCCGGGATTCTGGCGAGTGGCGAAACCTCGAGTGCATCAGCCAGGTCCGCCTTTGCATAGGCGAACAACACGGCCGCTTCGGGACGGGTCAACCCTGCGCCCGCCATGCGCCGCACGGCGATCTCCTCGGCATCCGGAAGTGCCTCCACCTTCCGGTCCAGGTGGCCAGCCACCTCGAGACCGGCCATCAGCGCCTCATAGGCGTCGATGTCCGCGGCGCTGGCTGGAACGGCCCGACTGACGGCACCCGCCGAGAGTCCGACCTGGCGCAGCACGGCGGAGGCGACTTCTTCCTGAACGCTCCCAAGGAGCCGATCGCGCTCGTCGGCCGGCAGCCGCCCCCGCTCGATGGCCAGCGCAAGCAAAATCTTCAGGTTGACCTCGCGGTCGGACGTCGCCACGCCGGCCGCGTTGTCGATGAAGTCGGTGTTGATCTTGCCGCCCCGCCTCGAATACGCGATTCGGGCTCGCTGGGTAAAGCCGAGATTGGCGCCTTCGGCAACGACGCGAGTCCGCACCTGGTCGGCGTTCAAACGAACGGCATCGTTGGCGTGGTCGCCGACATCGGCGTCCGATTCGTTGACGGCTTTGACGAAGGTTCCGATCCCGCCCAGCCACATCAGGTCGACCGGACCGGCCAGGATCGCCCTGACCAGATCGGGAGGCCGCACCGACTCAACTCCGTCGCTCAGCCCCAGCAGCAATCGAACCTGGGGAGACACCGGGACCTGCTTGACCTCCCTCGACCACACGCCGCCTCCAGGGGAGATGAGCTCCCGGTCATAGTCCTGCCAGGTCGAGTGAGGTAAGGAAAACAGTCGTTTTCTTTCCTCGAACGATCGAGCGGGATCGGGCGACGGGTCGATGAAGATGTCGCGGTGATCGAATGCGGCCAGCAGCCGCATCGACCGGCTGCGCAGCATGCCGTTCCCAAACACGTCCCCCGAAAGGTCACCGATGCCGACGACCCGAATCGGCTCGGTCTCGGCATCGATGCCCAGCTGACGGAAGTGCTGCTGTGCGACGACCCACGCTCCGCGGGCCGTGACGCCCATGGCTTTGTGGTCGTAGCCATGGCTTCCACCCGAGGCGAAGGCGTCGCCAAGCCAGTAGTGGTAGGAGGCGCTGATTCGATTGGCCAGGTCGGAGAACGCGGCCGTCCCCCGGTCGGGGGCGACCACGAGGTACGTATCGTCATCGTCGGCAGGACGAACACCTGCCGGTGTGACGACCCGCCCGCCCACCACGTTGTCGGTCACCGACAACAGACCCTCGATGAACATCCGGTAGCACGCCTCGATCTCAGCGTCGGCGTCGTCAGGGCGCACATCGGGCGTCAGGCTCTTGCAGAAGAACGCGCCCTTCGCACCGGTCGGCACGATGCCCGCGTTCTTCAGCACCTGGGCCCGAACCAGTCCCAGCACCTCGGTCCGAAGATCGTCCCCTCGTTCGCTCCACCGAATGCCGCCCCGCGCAATCCGGCCGGCTCGCAGGTGCAGCCCCTCGACCACGGGCGAGCAGACGAACGTCTCGACATACGGCCGAGGTGGCGGCAGCTCCGGCACCCGGGTGCTGTCGAATTTCAGCACCAGGGCATCCAGGGCAGGCAAGGCCACGTACCGGTTGGTCCGCAGCGTCGCGTCGATCAGGTTCAAGTAGCCCCGCAGGACCTGGTCTTGTTCGAGCCTTTCCACGGCAGCAGTGGCCGTTAAAACGGCTGTCCGGGCTGCCTCCTCGCCCGTGCCCGCCCCTGCCTCCGGGTTGAACCGGGCGTCGAAGTAGTTGAGCAGGGCCCGGGCCACGGCCGGAAAGGCCACCAGGGGGTCGTCCAGCTGGCGGTCCGACCACGTCGTCCCCGCTTGCCGGCGGTAGCGGCGGTACGCCCGCAGCACGACCACGTCGCGCCACGTCATCCGGGCGCAGAGGACCAGCCGGTTCAACGAGTCGATCTCGGCCGCGCCCCGCCACGAGGCCTGGATCGCGTCCACCACCCGCTCGCCGTCCACCAGGGGGTCGAGCCCCCATTGGGCCCGCAAGCCGAAGTCGTCGAGATGCAGGTCGGCCACGCCGGCCTCGTCTGCCTCGATCCGGTGCGGCACCGCCTCCACGACGATCAGGCCAAAGCTCTCCAGCACCGGGACGAAGTCCGACAGTTCCACGCCCTTGCGGCCGTACAAACGCAGCCGGACCATCCCTGCACCAGGGTCGGGATCGGGCTGCATGGCCATACGCAGCGCCGACGCGCCCGACGTCCGGGCGAGGGATTTGAGCGACTCCAGCTGGTCGAGGTCGACGGCGGCCACGTCGGGGGTCGTGCGTTCGAAGTAGCTCGAGGGCAGTCGAGCGGCAAAGGCCCGTGCCGCCTCCTCGGCGTCAGGGCGCCCGGCCCGCTCGAGCACTGCTGTCAGGCTCCCTAACCACCCTCGGGGGGCATCCGGGCCAGCCAGCTCAGGCGCGGCCAACTACGAAGCGACCTTCTCCAGGGCAGCGAGAAAAGTGCCAAGGCCGTGAGCGACCTCTTCATCGGTAACGGTCAGGGGCGGGATCAGCCTCACCACCTGTTCCCGTGTCCCGCACGTCAGTACCAGCAGCCCATGGCCGAAACACTCGTGCTGCACCCGAGAGGCGACGTCCCCGTTGACCAGCTCGACTCCGATCATGAGCCCGACGCCTCGCACCTCCACCACCGCGGAATTGTTCCTGCCAGCTTCGCACAGCCGGCCCAGCAACTCCCTGCCCACCGCGCCGGCCCGCGTCCACAACCCGGCCGACTCGAGCACATCGAGGGTGGCGAGGGCGGCAGCACAGGCGACCGGGTTGGCTCCGAAGGTGGAGCCGTGGGTTCCGGCCGGCCACCGCTCAAAGGTGGAACGCTCGGCCACGATTCCGCCCAGCGGCAGCCCCGAAGCAACACCCTTGGCGAACAGCAATGCGTCGGGCCGGACGCCGAACGTCTCGGCGGCAAAGGGGCGGCCGGTACGGCCCATCCCGGTCTGCACCTCGTCAAAGATCAAGAGGGCGCCGGCCGAGTCGCATCGCGACCGAAGCCCGGCCAGCCACTCGACGGGCGGGACGACGTATCCGCCTTCGCCGAGGACAGGCTCGACGATCATGGCGGCCACGGTCGAAGGGTCCATCTCCGTGGCCAGCAACGCGTCCAGTTCATCCAGGCCCTGACTGCCTCCGTACGGCGCGATGGCCACCGAGGGCAGGAGCGGCGCGTAGCCCCGGCGGTACCTCGACTTCGAGGTCGTCAAGCTCGTCCCACCGATGGTGCGGCCGTGAAAAGCCCCGCGAAAGCCGATGATCCCGGGGCGACCGGTTACCCGGCGGGCCAGCTTGATCGAGCCGTCCACCGCTTCCGCCCCGCTGTTGCAGAAGAACACCTGGGGGGCACCAAACCATGGACACAGCCGGCCCAAACGCTCGGCCAGCTCAACCGACCGCTGATGATGGGCCACGACCGACACGTGCATGAGCTGGCCAGCCTGCTCGGCAATGG
>JBPYFF010000050.1:0-5199 GCA_051984455.1 Acidimicrobiales bacterium
GGTCCGCCGGTTGCAGTCTCGTGGCAGCGTCTATGTCCGCGCCCTGGTACGGGGCCGTGGGGGTGGTGCCGAAGACGAGCGTGCCCCCCGCCTGGCCGGCCAGACCGGGCTGGTCCGCTCCGGCGGCGGTCGCCTGCTGACGGGGGCATGGGTGATCACCATCGGCGTGCTGCTGATCGGCAGTCGGGGGTTGATCGGTCATCGAATCCCTGGCGTGGGAACACTGCCCCTGATGAACGGCGGACCAGGAGGCTGGTGGCGGCAGTGGTGGTCGGGGTGGCGACCCCAGGGCCTCGGTAGCAGCGCTCCGGCCCCGACCGCGCTGGCTTTGTTAGGCCTCGGCGGAACGGTGCTGCTGGGCGGGGTCGGCATCCTTCAGCAGCTCCTGGTGCTCGGCCCGCTCTTCCTCGGCCCGCTCGGGATCTTCCGCGCCACGAGGAAGTTCGGGTCTGCCCTCGGGCGGGCCGCTGCCCTCGTGATCTACGCCGCCGTCCCGCTGTCGTACAACGCCCTCGCCGGCGGTCGGTGGGCGGGTCTGATCGTCTATGCCGCCGCCCCGTGGCTGCTCGCCTGGCTGTGTCGCCTGACGGGTGAGGAACCGTTCGTGGCCCGGCCCCGCTGGCCGGCCAGGGTCGTGGCACTGGGGTTGCTCGTGGCGCTGACCGGCGCGTTCGTTCCGGCCATCCTGGTCGTCGTCCCGCTGCTCGGGATCGGGCTGGCAGCCGGCTCTCTCCTGGCCCGGCGGCTGCGCCCGGGCCTCTGGGCCCTGGCGGGAGCGGCGGGCGCAACCCTGGTGGCGACCGTGCTGCTGCTGCCGTGGGCGGTGGATGCGCTCGGTTCCCGGACGTCACTGTTCGGGGTGAGCCTCGGGACTGCGGGCCGTCTGGGCCTCGGCGACGTGCTCCGCTTTCACACCGGGCGGGTCGGCGGGACGGCGCTCACGTGGGGATTCCTGGTGGCGGCGGCGTTGCCCCTCCTGATCGGCCGATCATGGCGGCTGGCCTGGGCGGCCCGGTTGTGGTGTGTGGCCCTGGTCTGCTGGGGCGTCATCTGGGCGGCCGGACGGGGCTGGCTGCCCGGCCCGGTGCAGTCGCCCGAAGTGCTGCTGGCTCCCGCCGCGGCTGCGCTGGCCCTGTCGACCGGGCTGGGAGCGGTCGCCTTTGAGCTCGACCTGCCCGGTTACCGGTTCGGCTGGCGGCAGCTGGCATGCGGGGTGGCGGCGGCCGCCGTGTTCGTCGGATCGCTGGCGGCGGTGGGTGCGGCTGGCGGAGGGAGATGGCGCCTGCCGCAACAGGGCGTCGCCGATCCGCTCGCCTTCGTCTCGTCCAGCCGGCCCCAGGGTGCGTTTCGAGTGCTCTGGGTCGGTGATCCCGGAGCGCTCCCGCTCGGCTCCTGGCGGCTGGCAGACGGCGTGGGGTATGCCACATCGGTGGACGGGGAGCCCAACGTGGCCGATACCTGGGCCCCCGCCGATGACGGGGCGACGCCACGCCTGGCCGAAGCACTGCGCCTGGCCGAGGGCGGTCAGACCACCAGTGTCGGGCACCTGCTTGCGCCCATGGCGGTGCGGTACATCGTGCTTCCGTCGATGACCGCACCGAGCGATGCCCACTCCTCCCCCGTTCCGGTGCCGGGCGCCATCCTCTCGGGGCTCAGCCGCCAGGTCGACCTGCGAACGGTGTCGACCGACTCGTCCGTCACGGTGTACGAGAACGCGGCGTGGGCCCCGGGGCGGGCGGTGCTGACGCCGCAGGTGGCCGCGGCGAGCCAGTCGCAGTCCGCTCGAGCCGTCTCGTCGACCGAACTGACCGGCAGCCAACCGGTGCTGGCGGCCGGGAGCTTTGATCACTACACCGGCCGGCTGCCGGCCGACGCCCGCGTCCTCGTCGCCGGCACCGACAGCGACCACTGGCAGCTGTCAGCCGGGGGCCGTTCCGCCTCTCGGCGACCTGCGTTCGGGACGGCCATGCTGTTCTCGGTTGCAGGCCAGGGGGGAAAGGCCTCGCTTCGTTTCGGCACGCCGGTCGGGAGGAGGTTGGTCCTGCTCCTGCAGGTCGCCCTCTGGCTGGTGGCGGTCGGCCTGGTCATCACCGACCGGCGTCGACGGCAACCAGGCGACGAACCCGAACGTGAGCTCTCCGTCCCGGCCGGCTGGCTGGACGACGTGACGCTGCAGCCCGTCCTGGCCACGTCAGGGCGGCGGCGAACCCGCCGCGTGGCCGAGCCGGTCGGCGTTGACAGCGACGAGCTCTGGTCGTGAACAGTCCGGTCACCGCCCCGCACAAGGTGGGGCGCGTCGCCCGCCTGCCCATCCTGGCGGTGATCGGCGCCGCCCTGGTCGTGGGCGGTCTCGCCGACCGGGCCGGGAGCGGTCGCGCCGCCGCCTCGCCCCCGCTGATCCAACCCATGCCGGTGGCCCCGCCGGCCAGCGCGCTCTCGTCCACCTGGTTCTGTGCCGGGGCGAGCGGACACCCCCATCAGATGGCAGATGGAGCACTTGTCGTGGCCAACACGGGTGGGCGACCGCTCACCGGCACGGCCCTGCTGCTTGCCAGCCAGGGCCGCTCGGTCGAGGTGCCTTTCCGGGTCGGCGCCAGCAGCCGGACCACCGTCGACGAGGCTCCGGCCGGCGACGCACCGTTCGTCGGCGCCCTGGTGCGGCTCGATGGAGGGGCGGCCGGCGTGGAACAGGTCGTCACCGGCGCGGAGGGCGTGAGCACGTCCGCCTGCGCCACCACCGGTTCTGACCACTGGTACTTCGCCGACGGTACGACGCAGGAGAACTCGAGCCTCTTTATTTCTCTGGTCAATCCGTATCCGGAAGACGCCATCGCCGACCTGTCGTTTTGGACCGAGCAGGGGTCGGAAGCGCCCGCCGACTTCCAGGGAGTGGTCGTGCCGGCAAGGGGGGTCATCGGGCTGGACATCGGCGCCCACCTGCGTCGCCGGGCGCAGGTGGCCACGACGGTTTCCGTCCGGGCGGGGCGAGTCGCCGCCTTCAAGACCCAGGTCGTCAACCCGCCGCCGCCCGCCGGCGCGCCCGGCAGCGGAGCCACAGCTGAGGGCCGAGTGCCCGGCCTCAGCCTGGTCCTCGGCGCCCCGTCTACCGCCACGCAGTTGTGGTGGCCCGCCGGTGTTACCGGGTCCGGCGTCATCGAGCGGTATCAGATCTACAACCCGTCGCAAACCCCGGCCGAGGTCTCCCTTCGCGTTGATCTGGACGAGGGGATGGCCGATCCCTTCACCGTCAGGATCCCACCCGGAGCGACGCAGACCGTCGTCAGCAACGCCGAGTCCCGGATTCCCCGAGGCATCGGGCATGCGGCTGAGCTGGTCAGCACCAACGGCACCGGCGTGGTGGCTGAACGGACCGTGGACGCGTCGGGCGCCTCCACCGCCGCGGGGCTGGCGGATGTGGGCGGCAGCCGTCTGCAGGCCCGCCGGTGGTTGCTGGCCTCGGGGTCGTCCGGCTCGTCCCTCAACGAGTCCATCGTGGTCTTCAACCCGAATACCGCCGCGGTCGATGTCTCGGTCGCGAGCCTGAACGGAGAGGTGGCGGCGATCAACGGGCTGGCCGACCTCAGCCTGCCCCCGGGGCGCCGCCTGGTCCTTCCCCTCCGGGCCGGGAGCCCCGCTCTCGACCGCGCTCTGGTCGTCGAGGCGAGTGGCAACGTCATCGTGGAGCGCGACATGACCAGGGTCCAGGCGGTGGGCATCGACGCCGCCATCGGAATACCGCTGCTGGGCGCGCCATGATGGGCTGAGTGGAACGGCTGCTCATCGCCGGCATTCTGGTGATCGTCGCCGTCGGCGTCGCGCGGGTGCTGCGCCGGCGCCGGCCGGCTCCCCCGACCCAGCCTCGATGGCCGGTGCCAGGTCAGGTGGATCGGGCCGACTTCGACCGGCCCGAGGCGCCCTGGCTGGTCGCGGTGTTCACGTCATCGACCTGCCGCTCCTGCGAGGAGGCTTTGGAGAAGGCCGCGGCCCTGGCCAGCGAACAGGTCGTCGTGCAGGATGTGCCCTTTCAGACGCGGAAGGACCTCCACCGGCGGTACTCGATCGAGGCGGCCCCCACCATCGTGGTCGCCGATCGAGAGGGGGTCGTTCAAGCCAGCTTCGTCGGCCCTCCCGCGGCCACGGAACTGTGGGGGGCAATGGCCACCCTTCGGCCGGCCGGACCCCCCGGGGGCTGACTCCTGCCGGTCCTCTACCGGCGAGGGTGGTGCCAGGTCGAGCTCGGTAGCGGCACCACCTCCGGGGCCTCGTCGGGCGTCGCCTCGGGGTCGTGGCCGTTGGTTGGCTGAATCTCGGCGAACTCGGGCACCTCTTGCTGCACCTCGTGCACCGGCCGGCCGTACGCTTCGTCCACCAACCGGCCGACCTCGTTGCCGTTGATGGTCTCCTTTTCCAGCAGGGACTTGGCCACTTCTCCGAGTCCCCGACGGTGCTCCTCCAGTAGCCGGCTGGCCCGGACCTCCTGCTCCCGCAGGATTCTCTCGACCTCTTCGTCGATCACGCGGGACGTCACGTCGCTGTAGTCCCGGGAGTGCATCAAGTCCTCGCCGAGGAAGACGGCGCCCTCGGACCCCCAGGCCATGGGACCGACGCGCTCGCTCATGCCCCACTCCCGCACCATCTTGCGGGCCAGTTCGGTCGCCCGCTGCAGGTCGTTGCTGGCGCCCGTCGACAGGCTCCCGAGCGTCAGTTGCTCGGCGCAGCGGCCGCCCATCATCACGCAGAGGGTGTCCTCGACGTACTCCCGGGAGAGCGAATGGCGCTCCTCGATGGGCAGCTGCTGGGTCACGCCGAGGGCCATGCCGGTCGGGAGGATGGTGACCTTGTGAACGGGATCGGCGTCCGGCAGCACGTAGGCGAGGACGGCGTGGCCTCCTTCGTGGTAGGCGGTGAGCTCTTTCTCTTTCTCTGACAGGACGGTCGACTCCCGGCGCTGGCCCATCAGGACGCGATCTCGTGCCGCCTCGAAGTCGAGCATCTGCACCGCCTCGGAACCTCGCCGCACGGCGTGGAGGGCGGCCTCATTGACCAGGTTGGCCAGATCGGCCCCGCTCATCCCCGGGGTTCCTCTCGCCACCAACCGGAGATCGACATCGGGCGCGATCCGCTTGTCCTTGCAGTGCACCTCGAGGATCGGCAGCCGTTCCTCGAGGTCCGGCAGCGGGACGACGATTTGCCGGTCGA
>JBPYFF010000051.1:0-2985 GCA_051984455.1 Acidimicrobiales bacterium
AGCGCGTACTCCAGCACCTGCTTGGCGCGGGGAGTGAAGGGCGGCTTGTGCACCGCTGCGCCCGCGCCCGCGCCCGGGATTGGGCCGACCGCTTTCGAGACGGTGTCCTGAATCTCCGCCAGGGAAAGCCCGAACGAGGCCAGGACTCGGGCCGCGACCCCGTCGCGTTCGGCCACCAACCCGAGGAGGATGTGTTCGGTGCCAATGAAGTTGTGTTGGAGCTCTCGGGCCTCGTCCTGGGCCAGTACCAGCACGTGGCGGGCCCGATCGGTGAATCGTTCAAACACGAGTTGAGTATACCCGACCCTGTCAAGACAGTGTTAGCTGATAGGCTAGCCGCCGTGTCACCGTCACATTCCGAGCCCGAACGAGCCGGCGCCAGCGGGGTGGACTGGGATGACCTGCTCGCCCAGCTCGAACAGCAGCCCGCGGTCCAGGGCTGGGTCGCCCTGGATGAGGCGAGTGCAGCGGCAGGCGTGTCGCGTTCCACCTTGCGGTCGTGGTACCGGACCGATCAGATTCCGTCGAGGATGGTGCCAGGCCTCCACGGACCGCAGCGGTTGGTCCCGCTCGACGCGGTGCTCGACCGCACCATGCGCTCCTCCCGCCTCCGGCGCCAGCTCGATGCCGCTCGAGCCGTCGACACCGAACTGGCGGAATTGCGACGGCGGGTCGAACGGGTCGAGCGACTCTTGGGTCTGGACTCGAGCTGAGACCGATCCGCCCGCGCGTGCGGAGTTGGTTATCTCCGGTGCGCTCCGTCGCCGACGGCACGCGCCTCTGCCACGCGTCGGCCGAAGTTGTCATTGAGGTCATTCAGCGACGTGACGACGAAGCGATTCACCCACAGTCGGGAGGTGTAGGGCGACGCCCGGGTGAAGGGCTTTTCGTGCACCGGTTCCATCAGGTCCAGGAATCCGGACAGGGTGTGGCGACGCGGAGTCACCCCGGCAAAGACCCGAACGCGGCCCTTGAAGACGATCGCGGTCTTCGTCACTGATCGTTCCGCCCGCCCACCCGCTCGGAGGAGACGCTCGAACGCGTCATACAACCGCCGCACTTCCTCGTCTTTGCCGTTCAGGTGGTCTTCAACGGTCCACGGCCCCACTGGTCGGTTCATGATCACCATGATGAGCCCGCCCACGGGATTGTTGTGACCGATGAGATCGCCGGTGCCGTAACGTCCGTCCGCATATGAGCGGATTCGACGCTGGCCGGATGCGACGTCTCGAGGACGTGGTGGCAGCCCACGTGCAGAAGGACAGTGTCGGTGGCGTCGCCTGGCTCGCCGGGCGGGGCGACGACGTGGCGGTCGGCGTCGCAGGCCACCTCACCCGAGACGAGCCGGCGCCCGTGCGCCGGGACAGCATCTTCCGAATCGCGTCCATGACCAAGCCCGTCCTGGCGGTCGGAGCCATGCTGCTCATCGAGGAGTGCAGGCTTCGTCTCGACGATCCCGTCGACACCCTTCTTCCCGAACTGGCAGGCCGGCAGGTGCTCGTGGATGGCCGGGGCCCGATGGACGGCGAAACCGTTCCTGCCGGGCGCCCGATCACCGTTCATGATGTGCTCACGTTCCGCCTCGGGCTGGGGATGGACTTTGCCGCGCCCTGGCCTCAGCCGCTGATGGAGGCGATGGGCGAGCTGGACCTCGGCCACGGCCCTCCGGAACCGCAGGTGCCGCCTCCACCGGACGAATGGATCCGCCGGGTCGCGACCTTGCCGTTGCTCTATCAGCCGGGCCACCGGTGGTTGTACAACACCGGTTCCGACGTTCTCGGCGTGTTGGTCGCCCGGGCCGCCGGCCAGCCACTGGAGGAGTTGTTGGCCGAGCGTGTATTCGCGCCTCTGGGAATGGTCGACACCGCCTTCTCAACCGCCCACGTCGATCGTGTCGGCTCCTGCTACGGGACCGACCCGCTGACCGGCGACCGGCATGTCTACGACCCGCCGGCCGGACAGTGGTCGACACCGCCAGCGTTTCCCTCCGGCGCGGGAGGTCTGCTCTCCACTCTCGATGACATGCACGCTTTTGGCCGGATGCTGCTGGCCGGCGGGCGCCTGCCCGACGGCTCGCGGCTGCTTGCTCCCGCGTCAGTGCAGGCGATGACGATCGATCAGATAGGCGTGGACCGAGGCGCGGCCGGACCCTCTCCGGACGGCTCACAGGGCTGGGGCTTCGGTGTGGCGGTCCAGGTTCGCCGGACCGGGCTCGGCCCGACGGTGGGAGCTGGCTGGGCCGGTGGCCTGGGCACGTCGTGGGGCAATGACCCCAGTCAGGACCTCGTCGGTGTCGTGCTCACCACCGACATGTTCGTCAGCGCGTTCCCACTGCCCGCCATCATCCAGGACTTCTGGACCTGTGTCTACGCCGCCATTGATTGAGGCGCGCCGTCGGTGGTTCTGGATCTGTCCTTAACTGGGCCGGAACAGGGTTTCTCGGCGGGTACACCACCTTTTCTACCTTCACCTACGAGACGGTGAGGTTGATGGAGGACGGAGTCTGGCGACAGGTGGCGTGGAACGTCGCGCTCTCCGGTCCGGTCAGCTTCGGGGGCGCAGCTGCGGGGTACTGGCTGCTCAAATAGCGCCCCACCGCCGTGAGCGTGCCACCGTTTTTGATTCAGTTGGCCAAGTGCCCATCAAAGAAGGAAATGATGCGACGCCGGGCGTCTTCTGCTGGTGCCTCCTGGTAGCCGCCGCCCAGCACACGGAACATGACAGCCATGAGCGGGGAGACGTCGGCGCGGTCGTGCACGTTGAGGAAAGAGTGACCAGCGTCGGGATACTCCTTCACCTCGTGCACCACACCGGCGACGGACAGCGCCCGCTCGAGCTTGGCTGCTGCGCCTCGCAGGGACGGGTCCCTGGCGCCATAGTTAGCGACGATCGGACACGCGCCCCGCAAGAATGACTCGGCTCCCTTGGGCACCATCCCGTAGTTGGCGCTCGCAGCCGAGAACCCTCGACCTGGCGCCAGCAGCA
>JBPYFF010000052.1:0-7262 GCA_051984455.1 Acidimicrobiales bacterium
CCGCCACGCCGGCAGCGGCAGCCCTGGCGTCGGCATGCCCTCCCATGCGACGACGTGGCCGGGAACGGCGTCGGTTGCAAACAAGGTGGTGAGATCGGGTCCTCCGAAGCAGCAGTTGGTAGTCACGCCATCGCCGGGAATTGCGAGGAACTCAACGATCCTTCCGTCCGGTTCCACCACCCGGACACCGTGATCGACGGTTGCCGCCACATAGAACCGCCCTTCGGCATCAAGGCAGAACCCGTCGCCACCCCCGCGTCCCAGCGTTTCCACGATCCAAGTCCGCTGGCCCTGCTGGTCGATCCGGCCCAAACCGCGCCGTTCGATGATGATCAGGGACCCGTCCCGGTCCAGAGCGATCCCGTTGCAGTACCAGAGGTGATCGGCCACGGTCGTCAGCGATCCATCCGGACGAAAGGAGACGACCCGCCCGTCGGGCGGGTCTTTCGGCGGGAAGTGGCCGGGATCGGTGAAGTACACGGTGTCGCCGTCGTCAACGGCCAGGTCGTTGGGCGCCTCGAAGCCGTTTTGAACCAGGTAGCTGACGGCGCCCCCGGGCTGGACTCGCTGGAGCCCCGGTATCGCGTGCCGGACGGCCAGGTCTTGGGGGAAGATGCCGCCCGGGAACTTCGAGTAGTCGATCCCTCCGTTCTGGGTGATGATGAGCCCACCGTCCTGGCAGAGGGCTGCCCCGTTGGGACCGCCCCCGGTGTCGGCGAAAACTTCCTTCTCACCACGGTCGGTGTCGATCCGCCACACCAGGCCGTCGGAGACGCTGGTGCACACCAGGTCGCGTGTGGGTGGCCGCCAGACCGGTCCCTCTCCGAGACGTACCCCGGCGACGACCACCTCTGCGCCTGACACCGGGGTCAACCTAGGTGATCGATGGCCGAGGCCAGATCTTGCAGCCGGCAGCGGGCACTGCCGATGCGCCACTCCTCGACGTTTCCGCTCGGCCGGGCCTGGTAGATGAGCCAAAGGTCATCGCCGACGATCGCCGCGCCGGCGTGACCATTTTCCCCTCCCTCCCAACCACGACCGACGGGCAGCACCGGACCGAGGCTGCGATAGGGGCCGGCGGGACGATCGGCGGCCGCGAACAGGACCCGCTGCCGGCTGCCCCGGACACCTGTGGCCAGAAAGCAGACGGCAACGAGAAGCGCCCTGCCATCGGGCAACTCGAGGATCTGCGGCCCTTCCAGGCCCCATTCGTAGCCAGGCTGACCTCGCTGGTTGTGTTCGGCCACGGCGCCGTGGTGCAGGATGGCCCCGAGGCGCCGCCAGGGGCCGTCCCACCCGGGCGCGGATGCGAGGAACAGATCCGGGGAGCCCACCCGGCCCACATGGCTGGCATAGGCCAGGTAGTGCTGGCCGCCGAACAGGGATGGATTGACGTCGTAGACACCGGCCTCGTCTCGGCGAAATCGCCGCGACTCCAGGGCGGTTTGCGGCTCTGCGAAGGTGGCGCCTCCATCCGGGGACGTCATGTGCAGGATGCGTGAATGGAGGCGGGCGAAGTCGGTCTGGATGTAGAGGTGGAAGCGCTGGCCGTCGTGGATCACACCGGGGGCGTAGACGCCGCCGCCGTTCGCGCCGATGAGGGTCGCCGGTTGCCGCTCGATCCAGGGGCCAGCCAGGCTGGTCGCAACCGCGTGGGCGCATCGCCATTGCCCGTCGCGGCCCAGGCCGTAGCTGGCGAAGATGTGCCACGCCTCGCCGTCGAAGGCCGGACAGGGGTCTTTTACCTGGGGAAACCAGCGGGGTTCCCAGAGTGGACCTCCGCGGTCCTGCCAGGGCAGCTCCATCCTGCGATGGTGGCACGACGCCGAGGCCCTAGCGTGAGCCGGCGTGAGCCAAATGCCGCGCCCGGCGAGGGCGGAGGTGCGATCAGGGTCGCCGTTCGAGCCAACCATCGGCTTCAGCCGGGCGGTCAGAGTGGGGACACGGGTCGTGGTGTCGGGGACGGGGCCGGTGTGGCCCGACGGAACTTGCCCGGATGACGCGGGGATTCAGGCCAGCCGGTGCTTCGAGATTATCGGCGCTGCCCTGGCAGAAGTGGGCGGCGGGCTCGACGATCTGATCAGGACACGCATGTTCCTGGTCGATCGAGCCGACGCAGATGCCGTGGGCCGGGTCCACGCCGCTGCGGTCGGGCCGGCTGCTCCCGCCGCCAGCATGGTGATCGTCGCCGGCTTGCTGGACCCTCGGTGGAAGGTGGAGATCGAGGCCGAGGCGGAGCTGGGCGGTTAGAGGACGGGTTTGATCCGGCTAGACCCGCCCGGCCAGGACCAGGAACGACCACATGGGCACGACGTGCACAGGCACTCCAGTGTGCTCGGCCTCAACGATCATGCCTCCGCCCACGTACATGGCGACGTGGCTGAGGTCGCCCGCGAAGACCAGATCGCCCGGCTGCAGAGCGGACATCGGGATGTGCTGCGACATGGCGTACTGGCCCGGGGCGTAGTGGGGGAGGGACACACCGACCTGGGCGTACGCCCACATGGTCAAGCCCGAACAGTCGAACCCGCTGGGGCCGCTCCCACCGAACACATAGGGATCGCCAACCCGGCTCTCGGCTGCCGCGACCGCGGCCGCGCCCACACCACTCCCTCCAACCGCCGGCGGCGGCGCCGGGGCCGCAGGCCGCGGGGCAGGCTGCGGTGCGGGCGGTGGGCCAGCGAAGCGTTGGGGAGCCGGCCCGGCTGGAGCTGGCCGGGGGGCGGCGATGAGCCGGGCGTTGGCCGGGCCACTCGGTGCCCGAGCTTGTGCGGCCTGATGGGCCTGCACGGCAGCCAGCGCAGCCGCAGCCTGCTGGCGTTGTTGGGCGGCGGCAGCCAGCGCGGCCTGAGCGGCACGCAGAGCCGCCGCCTGCTGGGCCGCCTGTACCTGGGCCACCAGCGTCACGAGATCACCCTTGACCTTGTCGAGCGTGGCTTGCAGCTGTCGCTCAGAGGCGCGTGCGGCATTCAAATCAGCATTCACCTTGGACACGGCTTGCTGTTGTAATGATTGCATTGATTGCAATGTTGCCTTGGCCTCGCGCTCCTGAATGACCGCACTGTGGAAGGCATCGAGCGCGTCCCACTCGTTTTGCGAGATGGTCGTGAGGTATTCGCCCCGTAACACGCCGTTGTTGAGGCCAGAGGCATTGCGGCCGGCCACTGCGGCGAGGCTGCCGCCGTGCAGGTAGGCGTTGACCGCGCTGGATTGCAAGACGTGCCGGACGCGCTCTGCATTCGCTTGCGCGGCGCTGAGCGCTTGCTGGGCTTGTTGGACCTTGACAGCCGTCTGCTGTGACTGCAATACCGCGCCGTCGTATTGATCCGCGAGGGCGCCCTCTTTCCGACCGAGCGAGTCGATCTGGGCCGCCAGGTCCTGGGCCTGGGCCCGTTTGTCGGCGATGGGATCAGCCCTCGCGGTAGGGACACTCAGTCCGGCGATGATGACGACAGCACCGGCGCCCACAGCCATCCGCAACGCGTGCCGACGGGAACTCCTCGAGCACGAAAACACAATGGCCGCAAAAACTAAGCCGGTTTTCCCGGGTCAGTCAAGTATCGAACACTATTTCGGAGTTTCCTGTCCCGGCATGCGTACGTTTGCGACGCCTGTGTCGGTCTGGGTAGATCTGCGTCGTTACGGGTGGTTCAGACCCACCTCGTCAGGATGCTAAGTTCGCCGCAGCCGGACGGATTGAACCTACGGAGGAAGCTTGGCCGACGTGACGGTGGATGAAGCGGTGGACGAAAAAAACATCGCCCACCGGGTCCGGGCGATGTATCGCCGCCACCCGTTTCCTACCGCCCAGCGAAAGAACAGTTATCGGCATCACGCGCGCTATGTGCACCGATTCCTGGACGAGCTGGGTGTCGATCCGGCTGGCAAACGGTTTGGCGATATTGCCAGCGGGACGGGGCTGATGATGCTCGATTATTGCCGGGAGTTTCCCGACACCGAGTTTGTCGGCTTCGACCTGTCTGATGCGTCGGTGGCGCGCGCCAACGAAACGCTTCGCAGCGAAGGCGTCCACAATGGCCGGTGTGAGGTGCAAGACATTCTCGGCCTCGACGTGGCCGGGGAATTCGACTACATCCTGTCATGGGGCACGATTCATCACCTGGCCGACTCATGGCTCGGTGTGCAGAAACTCTGCCGGGCTCTCAAGCCGGGTGGCGTCTTGCGAGCTGGCGTCTACGGGAGATACGGCAACTGGGAGCGCCGTATCCAGCAAGAAATTGCCCGGGTGGTGACGGCTGGATTCGATCCCGACGACTTTGGCTCCAGAATCGAAGTCGTTCGGGAGTGGGCTCGAGGTGACCGGAATTTCAAGAACTACTACACCGCGCCTCCCGTCGATCTCGAGGACGATGACTGGGTGGTCGATGAGTTTCTCCATGTGTGGGAGCAGCACCTAGCGTTGCGTGACGTCGTCAACTGGTTGCGGGGTGAAGGGATGGAGATCCTGCGGCTGACCGATTACTACGACCAGGAAATCTCGCTTGACATCGCCGATCACTCGACCAGCCAGCCGTTCATCGACCGGGTCAAGCGTTTACCCTTCGAAGAGCAGTGCCACGTGATTGAAATGATTGCCAGGCCCTACTGGCTGTCGGTGTTTGCACGAAAGCCTTAGGGTGAACGCCCCCGAGCAGACCAGCATTGGGGTCGCAACGTCGTCACCCGGCGAGGGTCGGAGTGCGTCCAGCGAGGGTCGGAATGCGTCCGCCGGGAGCCATCGACGCCCTCCGGGCGCGCGAAGCGTCGCCGTCAGTCTTGGCAAGAGCGCCGGATGGCTGTCACGCCGGCTGGGTCAAGGCGGTGGCACGACACTGCCGGGCTACCTGGCGGAGCGAATTGACCCTGATTTCCTGGCTGATTTGGGCCGCTGCATCCCGAACGGCACGGTCGTTGTCAGTGGCACCAACGGCAAGACGACGTCGACAAGGATTCTCAGCGATGCTCTTCGCCGAGCCGGTCTGACACCGATCAACAATCGGGAAGGCTCGAATCTTTCGCGAGGGTTGACAACAACCCTGCTGGATCACACCGACCTGCGCGGCCGGCTCAACGTTCCTGAGAATGCCATTGGCGTCTTCGAGGTGGATGAGGGCAACCTGGCAGCCGTCCTCGACGCCGTTCAACCGCGCCTGGTCCTGATCACCAACCTGTTTCGAGATCAGCTTGATCGATACTTCGAGGTTGACTACATCGCCACACTCTGGGCACGCGGCCTCGAACGACTTGGGACGTCAACCCCGATCGTGCTGAATGCGGACGATCCTCAGGTGGCGTATCTGGGCGAGGGTATCGAACACCCCGTGCTTCATTTCGGCCTCGAGGACACGAGGATCAGCCGGCCCGGTTCCGATCACACCTCCGATGCCCGCCGGTGTCTGCGCTGCAACGTCGATCTGGTCTATAGCTCCACCTATTACGCCCACCTGGGTCACTACGCCTGCCAGCGCTGCGGGTGGCGCCGTCCCCAGCCCCGCGTCGGGGCGTGGCGGGTGGATCTGGGCGGGCTCGGTGGCAGCTCGGTGGTGGCGGCCACTCCGTGGGGCGACCAAGAGTTTGCCGTTCCCCTGCCTGGCCTGCACAACGTGTACAACGCTCTCTCTGCCGGCGCGGCGGCGTTTTCTCTCGGCGTCGAAGCGCCGGCGGTCAGGGAGGCGGTGGCCAATGCTCGACCCGCATTCGGACGGCTCGAGCGGTTCACCATCGAGGGCCGCGATGTGTGCCTGGCGCTGGTCAAGAACCCGAGCGGCTTCAATCAGATGTTGCGCCTTTTGGTCGCTGGTGATGAGAGGACCACCGGACTGCTGCTGGCGTTGAACGACGCCGGTCCTGACGGCCGGGACGTCTCGTGGATCTGGGATGTGGATCTCGATCTCTGTCGTGGCCAGACCTCTTCTATCGTCGTCTCCGGCACGAGGGCGCACGACATGGCGCTGCGCCTGAAGCTGGCCGGGTGCAATGACGGCGAGACGATCAGCCACGGTGGACAACTGGCCGACATCGTGGTCGAACCTGACATTGTGCGTGCGTTTTGGCTCGCTCTGGAGCGAGTTCCGCCCGGCGAGCGGCTTTGTGTTCTACCGACGTACACCGCGATGTGGACGCTCCGCACCGAGCTCGCCCGCCGCGGCCACGTGGGCCAATTCTGGGAGCAGTGAGGGAGCAGTGAGGGAGTCGTGGTGACACTCGTAGTGGGTTACCTCTATCCGACAATCATGAGCCAGTACGGCGACCGGGGAAACGTCATCTGTCTTCAACAGCGTTGCCGTTGGCGGGGGATCGACGTGGAAGTGGCCGAGCTTGGGCTCGGTGTGCCGGTGGATCCTGACGCCGTTGACATCTTGTTGATGGGTGGAGGCGCCGACTCGCAGCAGCGCGCTATCGCCGATGATCTGGTTCGTGTCAAACGACATGGCCTTCGCGATGCGGTCGAGGCGGGGGCGGCCGCACTGATGATCTGCGGCGGGTACCAGCTGTTCGGACACTCCTATCGCACCTACGACGGGACGACGCTGAAAGGGCTAGGCATCTTCGACTGCCACTCCGTGCATCGAGCCCACCAGCTGGGGGCCCGGCTCGACAATGTGAGTCAGGCCGGCGCGGTGAGAGCCGTCAACAACCTGGTGATCCAGTGGGCCCACGGAACGCTCGTCGGCTTCGAGAACCATGGTGGCCGCACCTATCTGGCGGAACGAGCCGAACCTCTTGGTCGGGTCATCGTCGGAGGAGGCAATAACTCCGAGGATGGCTGGGAGGGCTGCGTTTACAAGCACGCCATCGGTACCTACCTGCACGGTTCGGTCCTTCCGAAGAACCCGCACCTGGCGGACTACCTGATCGCCTCCGCGCTGGAACGTCGTACTGGAAGCCGCGAGCTGCAACCCCCCGACGACCGGCTGGAGTGGGAGGCGCACGCGATGGCCGTCGAGAACGCACTTCACGGCGGGCGGAAGGGAAGCGGGCGAGGCCGGCCGGTGGCCACGGGGCGGACCCTGGTCGTCTCGGCTCGCCGGCTCATCGCCCGAACCGGCAGCCGGGTCTGAGCGAGGTTCGGCCGGGCGCTGGGGCCGGGTGGCGGGCGCCGGGTGGCGGGCGGGCGTCGCGGGCGTGAGGCGGGCGTCGCGATTCGATCATTTTCTTTTTTTCCCTGCCGATCTTTGGTTCGAAATTGCCGTATTTGCGCGTGATTGAACGCGAGATCGCCGGGGAACAGTAGAAAGCCCGCATCCGGAGGCCGCGGCGGC
>JBPYFF010000053.1:0-5943 GCA_051984455.1 Acidimicrobiales bacterium
CGACGTAGCCGAAGTTCGCCCATCCTTCCTGGCCGATGTCCACGGCCGTGCGAAGGTAGACGTCGTTGGTCTGAAAGGTCCCGGGGCCCAGCTCATGCCACCAGTCCAGGAACCGGGGTTGCCAGGATTCAAGCGCTCGTCGGAGCCGGGCGTCGTCCGCCAGGCCGACATTGTTCGGGATCCGCTCGGTGTAGTCGATACTGCCGGGTTCGATGGCCACTCACGCTCGCTTTCGATCGAAAGCGGGGTGACGACCCGTGCCGTACATGGGCAGCGCACCCTCGGGCCCGACCGCGTTGGGCCGTTGGAAGATCCAGTTCTGCCAGGCCGAC
Organism: Acidimicrobiales bacterium; assembly: GCA_051984455.1. GTDB lineage: Bacteria > Actinomycetota > Acidimicrobiia > Acidimicrobiales > Palsa-688 > JBPYFF01. The sequence goes on from JBPYFF010000053.1 coordinate 333, forward strand.
AGGCGCCCGAAGATCTTGGTCTCCGTTGTCTCGGGACCAGGAAAGCGGAGGTTCGCTTCCATCCCGATCAACGCGTCAGGCGAAAAACTGCACCGCTCTTCGAGCGCCAGGCGCACCTCGTCGGCCCAGTCGATCTCATCGGGGATGAACGTGACCAGCCCTCGCTTGGCCGCACCAGCGGCATCGAGGGGTTGTGAGAGCTCTCCCGCCAGGGCATCGACATGACCCGGCTCGGACAAGAATCGTGTCGCCAGCCGGGTCAGCCCGTTGCCCATCGGGTAGTGACCAAAGTTCATCGACGTCAAACGGATCGTGCTGCCCTCGGCGTCGAGCAGGTAGGACCGGTCAGCTGCCAGAGCCAGCTCGAACAAGGTGCCGGCGAAGCAGGACCCCGGTTCGATGAGGGCGATCAACGACCGTGAGGTGACATCCAGCCGCTTGAGGGTCCGTTTCCAGTACAGGATGATCTCCCGGACCAACCAGTGGCTGGCGTGGCCGGCCATCGCCTCGTCGACTGCCTGCAGGGCGCCGGGACTGCCCGCGGTGCGAAGCACCCATGTCCCGAGCTCCGGCTCGTTCGTCCGCAGATGCAGGATGAGATCGTCAAGTTCACGAACTGCCGCCAGGGCCCACGACTGATCTCCGGCGGCGACCCAGTCGTCCGTCGTGCCGGGTTGCTCGCTGCCCTCGGTTGGCCCCCTGACCGTGATGTCGACCCTCAGGCGGTCACGATCGACCAGCGCGCTCACGTTGCGGTAATGGATAGCCTGGTCCGTCACCTGACGGTCGAGGGGCGTAAAGCGGATCCCGGCCGCCAGCGGGCGGTCCGAAGCCGCGGCCATCGCCTCTGCCCTCGTCTGGACGGTCTCGGGCAGGCGGCTTCGAGGCGACAGTTCGTCGACCAGGCCCCAGTCGAGGGCGGTGCGGCCCCGGACGCCTTCCGCGGTCGTGGCCAGGACGTCGGCCAGGTCACGACGCACACCGCGCTTATCGACCACTCGGGTCAGGCCGCCCGTGCCAGGCAGGACGCCCAGCAGAGGTGTCTCGGGAAACGACACCGCCGAGCGGTTGTCGTCAACGAGGACGATGTGCTCGCAGGCCAGCGCGAGCTCATAGCCGCCACCCGAGGCGGTTCCGTTGAGGGCGGCAAGGTAGCGCTGGCCGGAATGGGCAGAGGCGTCTTCGATGCCGTTGCGCGTCTCGTTGGTGAACTTGCAGAAGTTGATCTTCCAACCGGTGCCGGCTTGGGCCAGCATCCGGATGTTGGCGCCGGCGCTGAAAATGTTCTCCTTCCCGCTCGTGATCACGACGGCCCCGACTTCAGGATGCTCGAAACGCAGGCGCTGTACCGCGTCGTACAGCTCGATGTCGACACCCAGGTCGTAGGAGTTCAATTTGAGCTCGTACCCCGGGACGATTCCCCCGTCCTCGTCGACATCGAGTACGAGCGTGGCAACCCGGCCATCCAGATGCACGCCCCAGTGGCGGTAGCGGGACGGGTCGGTGCGAAAGTCGACGCTAGATGTCACCGGCCCCATTTTTGCGCGACCGCGACCGCTGTGCGCTCAGCAGCTGGCGCAGGTCTCGTTGTAGGTTCGCAGCGACGGCCCTCGCCCGCTGGTCGTGATGCGGCAAACCGACGCCACGTCGAGGAACATCCTCCAGGCGACTTCGTCGCCGACATTGAGAGCCCACGCAACCGCGGCCTTGATGGGTGAGACGTGGCTCACGACGACGACGTCAGCCGCTGCCGCCTCGCCCGATGCCAGCAGCTCCTCGCAACCTGCCCTCACCCGCCGGCCGACATCGGTCAGGGATTCGCCGCCCTGCGGTCGAAAGCTCGGGTCGGCTCGCCACCGGGCCCACACCTCTGACGGCACGTCCCCGAGCGGCGTTCCCTCGTACGCGCCATAGTCGATCTCGATCCACCGCTCGTCCACGCTGACCGGCGGTCCGAGCAGGTCTGCCGTCTGGCGAGTCCTCGCCAACGGACTGGAGATGACCCTGACGGCCCCCGCGACTCCATTGACTGCAGCCAGCATTTGGGCCTGACGCCGCCCCAGATCGGTGAGCGGAGGATCGTCCCGACCAAGCAACAACCCGGCCGCGTTCGCGGCGGTCTGCCCGTGGCGGAGCAGGATGAGCACCCGCGGGAGGCTATCGCCGGACGGAGCTCAGCGGACCAGGATGCGCCCGCACTGATCGCAGAACACCAGTGCGTCGGCCGGCTGGTGCTTCACGTGATCAAGCTCGGTGGCAGGTAGCGTCAGATGGCAGCCGCTACATGAGGAACCGACCAGCCGGGCGGCGCCGGTACCGCCCAATCGGGACCGCAACCGCGTGTAGACCGCCAGCAGGTCGTCGGGAACCCGGCCGACCACTTCGGCCCGTTGCTGGTTGAGAGCGTCGACCTCGCGGTCGATGTCGGCCAGCACCCGCCCAAGCTGCTCCTCCACGTCGGCCCGAGAAGCGACCAGCGAGGCCTTTTCCCCCTCAATGGCGGCAACCTCGGCGTCGAGCGGCTCTCGTTCCTCGAGCACTTCGAGCGCCCGCTCCTCCAGGTCAGCCGCCCGTCGTTCCATCGACTTGACGTCTTCGCTCATCGCCATGAGTTCCCGTGTGGCACTGACCGTGCCGCCGTACAGCCGCTTGTTCACCTCGGCGATCCGGGCCTCCGTCGCGGCCAGCTCCGCCTCCAGCCGGGCCTCGCGGCCGGCCACCTCGTCCCTGCGGGCCGCCGAGTCCGCCAACCGTTGATCGACTGATGCCAGCTGCCCGTCCAGCGCAGCCAACTCCGCCCGCTCCGGCGTCCTGGCCCTGCGATGGGCGTGCTGGTCAAGGGCGGTGTCGAGATCCTGAACGGCCAGGAGCGCCTCGAATCGCGGTGCCGTCAATGTTTCTTGGGCGGCGGCGCCGGCGTGGCTGGTGGCGCCGGGGTCGGAGCAGGGGTTGGCGATGCCGGCACCGTCGCGGCCGGGGCGGGGGTCGCCGGCGTGACCGGTGCCCTCCGCCTGGTATAGGGACGCGGGATCGGGGTGAGCCCGGGGGTGGGAGAGCCGTTGGTCGGACACTGGAACTGCCCCGATAGGCCGGTTGGGAAGCACTGGCCGTACTGGCCGTACAGCGCGGAACGGTCGTCCCGCTGCAACCCCGGCGAGGTGATGAACTTCGGTGGAGGGATCTTCGTCGGGTCGGGCGCAGGGAAGGCAATCGCTGGTTGCCCTTGCAGAGCCGCCTCACTGTAGGCGTTCCAGACGCGGGCAGGATAGGTACCGCCGAACACGGTGATGCCATCGACGTCGACCATGGGGGTGCGGCCGTGAGGGTCGCCCATCCATACGGACGTGGCCAGTTGAGGAGTGAACCCGTTGAACCATGCATCGGTGTTGTTCTCCGTCGTCCCGGTCTTGCCGGCTACCGGGCGATCGGGAAGCAAGGCGGCGGTTCCTGTACCACAGCACACCACCTGGCCAAGGGTCTGCACCGCCATCCGCGAGATCTGGGGATCGAGGACGCGCTTGCCGGGGTCGGTCGACTGATACAACAACTTGCCGTTGCGGTCGACGATGTGATCGACGAAGGTCGGCCGGTGGTAGACCCCATCGTCGGCGAGGGTGGCATAGGCGGAGGCCATCTCCAGGACGGTGGTCTCCTGAGAACCGATCACCATCGATGGGACCGGGGTGAAGTTCTCCGATAGACCCAGCCGGTGCGCCATGTCTATGACTTTCTGCAGCCCCACTTCATGGGCGATCCGTATGAACGCACAGTTGACGGAGTTCGCCGTCGCGGCCGTCACGGTCAGAGCGCCGTTCGACTTGCCTTCATCATTGTTGATGGGCCCGACACCCGGACCCGTCTTGATCAGGTCGTGGTCGGTAGGAAAGTCGATTGCACAGGGGGAGGAGCCGAGCACCATGTCGTTGGGCCCATAGCCGGCCTCATACGCGGCGAGGAGGGTGAACAGCTTGAAACCCGATCCCGGTTGACGCAACGCCTGGGTGGCCAGATCGTATTTCGCCTTGTCGAAGCCGGGGCCGCCGACGATGGCCCGGACCTTACCGGTCGCGGGATCGATCGACGCCAGCGCGCCGGTGAAGGGATTCTGCTTGGGAATCCCGCTGGCCACGCTTTGCTGGGCCAGGCTCTCGAGGTGAGGATCGAGAGTCGTGTAGATCTTCAGGCCCCCCTGAAAGAGCGCGTTGTACCGGTCGGTGTAGGTATTGCCCAGGGTGGTGCTCTGGTTGAGCAGGATCTGTTTGACCTGCTCGACGAAATAGTCATTGGTTGCACCGGCCGTGCTCTGCGGGGGAGTTAGCCGGGTGGGAATGGGTGTGGCCTTGAACGCGTCGGCCTGCGCCTGGGTCAGGTGATTCTGGGTCGCCATCCGATCGAGGGCAAAGTCCCGCCGAGTCTTGGAGGAGATCGGGTTCAGGATCGGGTCGTACCCCAGCGGGTCCCGGATGACCCCGGCCAGAAAGGCGGCCTGGGGAGGAGTCACCTGGCCGACGTCTTCGTTGAAGTAAGTCTCGGCGGCTGCCTCGACCCCGTAGGCGCCGTTCCCGAAGTACACCGTGTTGAGATAGGCCTGCAGAATCTGCTTCTTGGTGTACTTCCTCTCGATCCGGTTGGCGATCACCGCCTCTCTGATCTTTCGAGTCAGGTGCTTTTGCGGCGTGTTGAGGAGCGTCTTGACGAGCTGCTGGCTGATGGTGGACCCGCCCTGGGTGAGGGCGCCTTTCTGGGTGTCGCGGGCCAGCGCTCGCACGGTCGATTTGACGTCGATGCCGCCGTGGGTCCAAAACCGCGCGTCCTCGACGTCGACCACCGCATTGATCAGGTCGTTCGGGACCTTGTCGATCGTCACCGGCGACCGGTTCTCGCTGGCGTGCAGCACGGCCAGCACCGAGCCGTCGGCCGCATAGACGACCGAGCGCTCCGATTGGGGCGCGTTGATGTCCGGGAGTGGATTGGGCTGGCTGCTGGTCGCGTGGTTGATCAGCGCATTGACGGGCATGGCCAAGAGCACGACACCAAGCGCGAGCGCCCCGCCGGCGACGAGCGCGATCAAGAGAAGCTTGGCGAGGCGGCGCACCAACGGTTCAGGGTACTTGACACCAGGTCAAATCCAGGCGCAGGGGGGATCAGGTTGTCCTCTGGGTGATAGGTTCGAGGGCTTCGGAAAACCGTCGCTAGGCTGACCGGAAGTCCAGCCACCGGAGGCTACCCATGACCACTACCGTTGACACCTCGCTCAGCCAGCAGGGCGCTGGTGACGAGCAACTGGTGCTCGGCAAAGTCGAGGAGCTGCTGGCGTCTCACGATCCCCGAACGACGGGCCGGGCCGCATTCCTCGGGAGCCAGTTCGATGCCGGCCTGGCGTGGGTCCACTTTCCCCTGGGATACGGCGGTCTCGGTCTCGAGCCCAAGCTTCAGAAGGTCATCGCGGAGCGGTTGCATGCCGCCGGTGCGCCGCACGCCGCGGCCCGCAACCCGATCGGCTACGGCATGGCCGCTCCCACCGTCGTCACCCATGGAAGCGTCGAGCAAAAGCGGCGATACCTCCGACCTCTCTTTACCGGCGAAGAGGTGTGGTGCCAGCTGTTCAGCG
>JBPYFF010000054.1:0-6273 GCA_051984455.1 Acidimicrobiales bacterium
GTATCCCGGCCGGTTACGGGGCCACTGGCTTCCAATCAAGCGGTGTGATCTTCCCTACCGAGGGGTGCTGGGAGGTGACCGGGACCGTCCACGGGACCTCCCTCACGTTTGTGACCTTCGTGATCAAGAAGACCAAGAAGAGGAGCGGGACTGAGTATCCGAAACGCACTCACATGCGGCGGTCCGTGCGCGCGGTCATGCCGATGAGCGATCGGTTCGTGAAACTGGCCGACAGATCGAGCTCACTTTCTTGTGACGAAGGTGATCGTGTTGACGGTGTTGGCGATCTGATTCACCATCTGACTCGGGGAACCCTGCTCATGCCATGACTCCACGACGACCGAGACCCCGCCTACGACCTCGACCCAGAAGTCGATGATGACTGGGGCGCTGCCGTAACTGATGCCGTGACCGCCCCGGAGCGTGTCCGCGACACGGTAGACATCGGAGGGGCAGTCCTGCTTGATCTGGAGCCGCAGGTGGATGGCCTGATGGCCGGACGTCTCCGTTGGCGTAGGTGGTTGAACAACAGTGCTCTGCGGGAGTTGGGCGAGCTGCCGCGCCAGCATGTGCGGAGTTCGGCCGACGTGCCTGTTCGGCTCGTCACTGAGGCAACCGGTCCCGGCGGCCAAGGCCAACGGCTGGTAGACGGCTACCCCGCCATAGCTCCCGGAGTCGTACAGCAAAGGGAAGTTCCCGCTGCCCCAGCCCGCCCTGTCAAAGGTGATGTCGGCGTCGATCGCGACGCCGGCGGTATCAACACCGACAAGCATCCGGTACGTGCCCGGCTCGATCGGGGTGGTCATGTCCTGGTCGAGGTAAGGCTGAGGGACGGTCGCAGACTTGTCCGACTCCAACGAAGGTCCGAACTTCGTTATGCCGTACACGCCACCAGCGATCAGCATGGCTGCGGCGGCGGCGAGGCCGACCCGGCCCAGTCTGCGGCGCCGTTGGCGGACCCTGCCGCCCCTGATCAGCCGCCCCACGTCGGGCACGGGCGCGTAGTGCATCCCAGCCGCCTGGCGGAGTGCTGCACGAAGTTGCTGATCGCCCATGCCTCCCTTGATCCCCGAAGCGGCCAAGGCGCGTCCGAGTCCTCCGAACGCCGCCGATGACTCCACCTTCACCGTTCCCGTCGAGCATCCCAATACGCCGGCGGTCTGCGCCTCGGTCAAGTCCTCGAAGTACCGCAACACGATCACCGCACGCTCCCGTGCTGGCAACGCACACACCAGTGGCCAGTACAAGTTCCGGTCGAGGAACGGCCCCTCGGCGGAGTCCTCTACAGCCTCGGACCACTCAACACTCGGCCGCTCACCGACCCGGGTATGCCGCCGGCAGGACACCAAAGTGTGTGCGAGCAGCCCGCGCACGTGCGCCTCAGGAAGCTCCATCGGACCGATCCGCGACCAGGTCGCGTAGGCCTTCTCCAAGGTGGTCTGCATCAGGGCCTGCGCGTCGGTTGGCGAGGCCGCGAGCAGGTAGGCCAACTCGTAGAGCGACGCCCATCGGGCAGCCACGAACTCGGCAAAGTCCTCGTCGACGTTCATCCCTCACCCCCTGGCGTCCCCCATGCCCGCTTCGAACCGACACATGGTGATCACCGGGCCGCACGCCGTGACCAGGCCTTCGATGGGGTCCCTGCCCGCGGGCTGACACACAGCGTAGCCACCTCACACGCTCCCCAGAGGTGCATGAAATCGGCCGCCTTCCTTGCGTCCCTAGCCGACGGTGCGTCGAGGCTCCGTCAGACTGGCAAGCGAGGGCGGACCGGGGAACGGCATTTCGGTTTGCCCGATGGAGGGGAGATCCTCCACGTTCCGGTGTGGGTCGACGGAGCGGTCGATACGCAGCGACGCAGCTCAGGCAACGCGCCGTGAACATTGCGGGCTACGGCAACACGTTCCCCATGCCACGACCGTCTTCTAGGCCCAGGTTGGATGATCCGACAACCCGAACGAGTAGCCGAACCAAGCGACCGCTCATGCCGCTCTCAGGGACGGGTCTTCAGTGCCGGAGGCCATGTAGGCGGCGAGGATGTAGCTGGGGTGTCGGTGGAGGTTCTTGCGGGCTCGGTCGTAGCGCATGGTGGTGCGGAGGTCGACGCCGGCGTCGAGCATGCTGGTGACGTAGGTGTGGCGGAGCATGTGCGGATGCATCCGAGCGGGAGTGACGCCGGAGACGGCGCCGGGTGGCTGAATGCCGGGACATGCGGCCACCGGCTCGGTTGCGCAGGATCGGTCCTTCGGCCCGGCCGGCGGTCGCGTGGTCGATGGCGCGGGCGACCGCGGGTGGGAGAGGCAGCACGGCGAGCTTGTCGCCCCTGCCGAGCACGGTCAGGACACGGTGGCCGTGGACCTCGGAGAGGTCGGTGATGTCGGCGCCGGTGGCTTCGAAGATCCGCAGCCCGAGCAGTCCCAACATCGCCACCAGCGCGAAGTCGTGGCGGTTGGCCGAGTCGCGGGCGGCGCCCAGGAGCGCTTCGAACTGCAGGTGGCTCAGCCCGAGGGTCGGTGAGTCGGCCGAGACCCGCGGGCGTCGGACGTGCTCAGCCGGGGAGTGCTCGAGGACGGTGTCGATGACGCAGGTGCGGTAGAAGCCGGCCACGATCGAGAGCCGTCTAGAGACTGTGGAGGGCTGGAACCTTTGGACCTCCTGCATCCACCGCAGGTACAGCTCGATGTGCGGCCTTCGTGCCTGAAGGGGATTCAGGTCGTGGGAACGGCACCAGGTCAGGTAGGAGCCAAGGTCGGACTCGGTGTGCAGCCGGGAAGAGCCCTTGTAACGAGCCGGGTGGACCGCGACCGCGACACGCAACGAGACATCTGGGGAATCAAGATCGGCAGGGACGAATGGGGAGGTATTCATCACCCCGAACAACCAGCAGCGGCTGCCCGCGTCAATCCCGGCGTCAACGCCGCCGTGGCGCCGCGCGTTCCCACCAGTCACGGGGTCCGGCATCGTCGATCAAGGACGCGGCGAACTCGACGTCGCTCAGGGTGCAGAACTTCCACAGCTCTTTAGCGGCACGGCTGTACTGCATCACGACTTGGTCGATCTCAAACGCATCGAGCTCCGCTGCCCCATACCGGTCGATGGCCACGCCCACATGCTCGGCCAGCTCTCCCAAACACGCCTCGTGATACGCGCCCACCTTCTTCTGGGCGACCCGACGCGGCGACTCCCCAGCCATAGACCGAGGCTCACGCGGTCAATGCGAGCGGCAATTGCGTGCGCCACGGCGCGCACGCAGAGCATGAGCGGTCGCTTCGGCGACCTGCACGCGATGCCCTGCTACATGAGACCACGTCATGGACCACGGGATCTGAAGTGGGTGGACGGTCATGGCCGGGAAACAGGGGCGCATGTGACGGCCTAGTCGGGCGCATACTGATGTATGGCGATCATGGCCGTCTGCGGACTGGCTGTGGTCCTAGGACTTGCTTTGGCGGTCCGGTGGCGCAGCTACGCATTCGCCCTTGACCCGGGGGTCAGCGCCCGCGGCCAACCCCGGCTGCGCAGCCTCGCCAGGGTGCTGGCGGTCGCCGCCCTGTCCGGGGCGATCAGCGGTGTCCTGATCGTCGGCCCCACGGCGAGACTGGCGATGCGCCTGTTGGCCGCAACGTCCCCCGACGCCCAGGGGAAGATCACCGAAGCCGATGAGGTCGTCGGAAAAATCACCCTGGGCGGCACGATTCTGGTCGTGCTCGTCGGCGGCGTGGCGATTGGCGTGGGGATCGCCCTGGTCTACGTGTTCGTCTCGCCGGCTTTCCCGACCGGCCTGCTCGGCGGAGCCGCGTACGGCGCGACGCTGCTGGTGCTGTTCTCGTGGTGGTTCGATCCGTTGCGCGCCAGCAATCATGACTTCGACATCATCGGGCCGGGATGGCTGGCCGTCGCGACGTTCGCTGCCATGGCGGTTCTCTCGGGGGTCGCGACCGTCCCGATCACGGGACGGATCGACCGGGTCGTCGGCATGCCGACCAAACGGTGGCTGTGGTGGTTGGTGCCGGCCGGGCTGCTCCAGGTTCCGCTGTGGTGGGTGTGGGTCGAGACTTGGCCTCTACTGCTGCTCGGGGCCGCAGCCTGCACGGTTTACCTGTGCGTGCCGAGCCGGCAATCCACGCCTCGGCCTCGCGGCAGACTGATATTGCGGGCCGGTGTGGGGGCCGCCGTCCTGTTATCCCTTCCCGGCTTCATCGCAGCCGTCATCGACATCGCCTAGTCAGCCGCTCGCGTCCCGACTAACTGGCGCTGGACCAAGGGCATGGACGCACCCGGACAGCGGCATGAGTGGTCGTTCGGCTTGGGATACGGGCCGTCGTGAACGTCGACGGCGGTGCGCCCTCGCCGGATTCTTGCCTCGCTCGACTTGATGGCGACTGAGAGTGCGCAGCAGGCCGAGAACATCGCTCCCACGACGCCGATGGCGAGCGCGCAGATCGCCGCGGAGTCCCACGACCCCGAGCCATCCATGTGCTGGGCCAGGAAGATCCAAGCAACGACGCTGGAGATGCCGAGCAGCCAAGCGCCTGCCCAGAGCTGCGACGTTGGCAGCCCGTTGTCGACCATGGGATCCGTCACGGGAGGAGGCTAAGGGGCGGGCTGGCTCGGTGCCCGCATCTACGGCATGTCCGCTCACGGATAGCGGCATGAGCGGTTGCCTCTCTTGCTTCGCCGGACGCTTGGGCGTGCCTCGATGATGGGTCGGTGTCGACCACGCGAATTGGCCGGTCGAGATCGCACGACTTTGGATGTCACCGTTCTTGCTGCTCAGGCGTCTGTGGAGTAGCACGTCTTCTGTGACAGCGCGCGGGACGGAGGGGTCGCATGGCCGGAGATGGCCGGGTCGCCGCTGACTTCGACGCGTTCTACGCGGCGACTGCCCCCCGGATGGTTCGTGCGCTCGTGCCGCTGACGCGTGACGTTGCCGAAGCTGAAGATGTTGCTCAAGAGGCGTTCGAGCGGGCCTGGCTTCGGTGGTCGACGGTTTGTGAGTGTGTCTCGCCCGAGGCCTGGGTCAGGACGGTCGCTCGTCGCCTCGCGGTCAGCCGGTTGCGACGGATGCGCAACGCTTCGACGGCGTGGCTGCGTCGAGCACCAGGCAATGCCGTTCCGGCCCTCGACCCTGAGTATCTGATGCTGGTCGAGGCGCTACGTCAGCTGCCCCCGAAGCAGCGCGTCGCGATCGTGCTGCACCACCTGGTGGACCTGACAGTAGAGCAGGTGGCCGAGGAGACAGGGTCGAGTGTGGCCGCGGTGAAGAAGCAACTCACACGCGGACGGTCGGCGTTGTCGGTGCTGCTGGCCGACCAGGGACCGGCCCCGACGGAGCCGGCCGACCTCAACTCGGGAAGGGACGAGCGATGAAAGGTTCGCTGAGCGACCGCCTGCACGCGGGATCCGACCTCCTGGCGCCGACCGTGCCGCCTGCCCACACGGTGCGCCGTCGGGCCGAGCGCCGCCGTCGCCACCGGTGGGTCGCCGCCGTGGTCACACCGGCGTTGCTCGCGGCAATGATCCTGGGATGGGGCGCGACCGGACGACTACGCGATTCCGCGAACCCAGCGCCGACGAGCAGGCCCGGCCCCGGCCCGCACTCGGCCGGCGTGCTCATGCCCTACCTTTGGGGGAGCCCTGTCCGGCCCGGTCTATCGCAGTACGCCAACGACTGGTGCATCGGCAATCCCCTTACCTGGGGCGCCGCCACCTCGGCTGCGGGAACGTTTGGCTCCCTCGACCACCCGGACACTCACTTCGCGGCCGACGAGTTCGTGCTTCGCTACACAACCGTGGCCCAGGCGCGCCGCGCGTTCAGCGACGCCTGGCATCAGTCCACCACCAGTTGTGGCGAGATGCGGTGGCAGGGACCAGCGTCAAGAACGACCGGCATGTTGAGTCAGTGGTTCATCGGCTCAACCCGCGAAACCGGGATCGTTGCCCCGAACGTCCTTCGGGTCGCCCGCCGGGACAATGTTGTCGTGGTGCTCGTGGACCACGAGGGATTCCCGGCAGCCTTCGACCGGCCCAGGGTCACCTTGTGGAGGGCGATGTCCCGGGCCACCCGGAATCCTTGACGCCGGCAGGGCTCCTCGACAGAGGATCCGCTCATCGGCATGTGAGTGCACACGCACAGCGGCATGAGCGGTCGGTGGTAGACCCAGCTTAATAGTCGGGCATCGCGCCAGTGACGTCGCTCAGGAGTTCACGAGTCTGAACTCGTGGTCCATGGTGACGAGGGTTTGGTCGTAAGTGCGCACCTCGACACTCAGC
>JBPYFF010000055.1:0-2368 GCA_051984455.1 Acidimicrobiales bacterium
CCTCTGTCCGCGCAGGGTGCAGGTCACCCCGTATTCGTTCTCGAGGCCGAAGATGCGACGATCCACTGACGGCACGCTACCGTGGCTGGTGATGTCCGGGGTACGCATGGTGCATCTTCGGACGGTGCACAACACCTTCCACGCTCGGGTTATCGCCGCCCGGCTCGGGGCGGACGGGATCGTGACGCAGTTACGGGGAAGCGTCGACGGGCCCTATCCGATCGGGGACGTGTCGGTCTGGGTGACGGAGGAGGACGCCGAGTCGGCCGGCGAACTGCTCCTCGCTGATGAGGTCGAGTCGGCTTTCGACCTGCCAGAGACGGGTGAGCCCTGGGAGCGGCAACGGCGCCGCCCCCTCGTCCTCGGCCTCACCGGCACTCAGCTGCTGGCAGGTGTCGCCCTCATCGCCGTTCTCGCCACCGCCATGCTGGCCCGGTTTGTCGGCTGACGAGCCCGCTCTATCTGAAGCAGGCCACCCCGCCTAGCGCTCCTCGTCCCGTGGCGTGCCCAGCTCCTCCGCCGCCGGCAGTTCCTCCGAGGGCGCAACCTTTTCCGTCTCCACCGGAGCCGGCGCGCCCAGCAGTCGGGCCGTCTCGTCATCGTCGATTCGCCGGAACGCCCGACGACCGTTGGTTCTGGCCAGCACCGCGACCTCGAGGTCGGGCACCGCAAGGGTCTCGTCGGGACCACTGAGGGCCCGGGTGGCGGCATGCAGGGCGTCCTCGAGCGGCCAGCCGGCCTGAAAGGTCGAGTCCATCCGGTCGGCGATGGCGTCCGCCTCCCCCCCGAGCACGCTGAAACGGTCGTCGTCCACGACGGTGCCGTCGTAGAGGATGTGAAACAGCTGGTCACCAGCCGGATCCGAGCCAACCTCGCAGACCAGGATCTCGACTTCGAGCGGCTTCATCTCGTGGGTAAAGACGTTGCCGATGTACTGGGCATAGAGGTTGGCCAGGGCGCGGGCATCGACGTCCTCCCGGCTGAACTGATAGCCCTTGACGTCGGCGTGCTGGACGCCCGCCCGCCGAAGCTGGTCGAACTCGTTATAGCGGCCCACACCGGCGAAGGCGATCCGATCGTAGATCTCGCTCACCTTGTGGAGGGTTTTGGAGGTGTTCTCGGCGCAGATGAGGATGCCGTCGGAGTACACGGTGGCAACGAGGGGGCGGCCCCGGGCGATGTTCTTTCGGGCGAAGTCGGCCTTGTCCTTCATGAACTGCTCCGGTGCGACGTAGAAGGGCATGCTCATGGCTGCCTGCCCTTTTCCGTCTTGCCCGCCACGACCGCCGCGAACCGGTCAGCCACCTCTTCCTCGGCGACCCGTTCAAATCCGGTCCGGGTGATGGTCGCCACGGTGGGGTAGATCCCCCGCACCGGATCGGGACCCCCTGTGGCCGAATCCTCATCGGCGGCTTCGTACAAAGCCTCCACGGCCAGCTCAATGACTGCTGCCCGGTCCAGGTCAGGGCGCCAGCGGAGCTTGATGGCCGTGCGAGCGTCACGTCCGCCTGACCCGTCGGCGTGGAAGTCGGTTTCCTCGTACCGGCCGCCGCTCGGGTCGTAGGTGTAGATCCGTCCGGTCTTGCGCCTCGTGTCGTAGCCGGCGAACAGCGGCACGACGACGAAACCCTGGGGGGCCATCGGCAGATTGGCCTTGACCATCTCCGACAGCTGGTTGGCCTTGCCCTCGAGGCTCAGAGCCTGACCCTCCACCTTCTCGTAATGCTCCAGCTGGAGTTGGAACAGTCTCACCATGTCCAGGGCAGGGCCGGCCGCGCCCGCGATGGCGACGCCACTGTGGCGGTCGGCCGGATGGACCTTCTCAAGAGAACGGTGGGCGATCGACGACCCCGCAGTCGCTCGCCGGTCGCCGGCCATGACGACGCCGTCGGCAAACCGGATTGCCGCGATGGTGGTGCCGTGGGTGATGTCAAACGCGGGGCCAGCCCCTCCCGCCGTCGGGGCGGGAGTGAAAGGCTCCTGGCCCATCTTCCGCAAAAGGTTCAGAAAGCTCGGCCCGGGATCGTCCTCCGGTGGAAACAAAGGAAGGGTCATACGAGTGACGGACACTACCGCCGGGGCGACCGGTAACGGCTAGCTGGCCAGGCGACGAGGTTCGCCTCCGATCGCCAGCCGGACGCGGGGGAACTCCTCGGGGTCCTCTGCGTCCCACATGATGAGGTAGCCGGCCGCCGCGGCCAGCAGGAACGGGTCCTCCCGGAACTTCCCAAGACCGTGATTACAGTTACGACAGAGCAGTCCTCTAGTCAGCCCCGTCTTATGGTCGTGGTCGATGTCGAGCAGCTTCCCTTCGGCCGGCGGCTGCTGACAGATCAGACAGACACCCCCTTGCCACTCCAACTTTGCC
>JBPYFF010000056.1:0-3525 GCA_051984455.1 Acidimicrobiales bacterium
CGAACTGCTCCGGGTTCTGGGAAGTTCACTGGCGCGGGTGGCGGAGGCGGCCGTCTCCCTCTATGTGCAAACCGTCGAGCCGCACCTCGACGTACCCGAGGTCGACACCGTCGTCTGGGCCAAGGACCTGGCTGCCACCACTTCGCTGGCACTCCAGCTGGGCGATTCGATGGGTACCATCTTCGCTCACCACTTGAGAGACGCCATCGCTCGTCAGCGAGCCAGCCACACCGACACGACCGATCGATCACTCTCGCGACTGGCGGTGGGATTCGTCGATCTGGTCGGCTTCACCCCCATATCTCGTCAGGCGGCCCCGAGCGATCTCCTGCAGCTGATCGGTCAGTTTGAGCTGGAAGCCTTCGAGGTCGCCACCGCCCACAATGGCCGGGTGGTGAAGCACATCGGCGATGAAGTGATGTTCGTCGCGCTCGATGTTGCGGCCGGTTGCTCGATCGCCGCGGCCCTGACGGACGCATTCGACACCAAGGGAATCGAGCCACGGGCCGGTCTGGCCTTCGGCGACGTCATCAGCCGGTACGGCGACTATTACGGACCGGTGGTCAACCTGGCCGCCCGCCTGGCCGACCTCGCCGTCCCGAAAGAGGTCCTCGGGGATGCCGCCGCGGCCGAGGCGGCACGCGGCGCACCTGTGCTCCTGGAGCCGGCGGGCCGCCGGCTGCTGAAAGGGTTCGATGAGCCGGTCGAGGTCTACTCCCTGGCCGCTATCGGCACCGGTCTTTCCTGACGTCGACTGCTCAGTGGGCTTTCTGAGGCGGCCAGCGCAGGTGCGACCGCGGGCGCTTGCACTCCCGCACGAGCCCAGCCGAAGACCATCCGAGCGGCCCAGGCCGCGTAGGCGGCGGGAATGATGAGGGCGGCGCCGACGAGACCGTCGAGCCAGAAGTGGTTGGCAGTGACCACGACGACGACCATGGTCAATACGGGGTGGGCCAGGATCAGCCAGCGCCAGTGGCTGGAACTGACCTTGATGACCCCCCACGCGATCAGCGCCGCCCAGGCGATGTGGACCGAAGGCATGGCCGAGACCTGATCGGAGATCCCGGTCCCAACCGGGCCGTAGACCGACTGGTGGTAGCGAAGCCCGGTGTCGACGAAGCCGGTGCCGCTCAGGAGACGCGGGGGCGCGACCGGAACCAGGTGGATAAGGAAGCAGGCGAGGGTGAGGATGGCGAGGACGTTGCGGATGTCGGCGTAGTGCTCACGGTGCCGGACGAACAGCCACACCAAAAAAATCCCGAGGGCCGGCACGTGGACGACCGCATAGAAGGCGTTGTTTGCTTCTACCAGCAGGCGATTGCCGAGAATCGCCCGTTGCCAGCCGAGCTCGCCGGGCAGGTGCATGGCGTGCTCCACCCTCATGACCCACCGCCCGTGGGCGATCGCCCCCGCCGAGCCGGCGCTCACGACCGAGCCAATCAACTGCCAGACCGAGTACAGGGCGGCGACGATCGAGGCCTCGATGCTGAAGTCGGCGAGCGCCGACCAGCCCTTGCCGGGGAACCGCCTCGAGGCGAACCCGACGGCTGCCAGACACACCGCGAGTACCGCGCCCATGTTCCACGAGAGCCACAAGCTGAAGGAACCTCCGCAGTCCGTCGAAGCTTGCTCCAGTCTGCCCGACATTCGACGGTTGGTCGGATGGCTGCACCGTGCTAGTAAGGCGATGGGCCGAGAGATGGGAGAGCGATGCCCGAGCCGATGTCGTATGGTCGCCAGCTAGGACAGCTGGCGGCTGAGAAGCCGGATCGTGACGCGATCGTGCAGGCGTTCGCCGGCGGCGGGGAACGGGTGGTGAGCAGAAGGGAGCTGGATCGGCGCGCCAATCAGGTTGCCCGGCTGCTGGCTGACCGATCGGTCGGTCAGGGCGACCTGGTCGTCATTGCCCTGCCCAACTCGGCCGAGCACTTCTTTGCCACCTACGGCGCGTGGAGGTTGGGGGCGACTGTCCTGCCGTTGCGCTGGGACCTGCCCTCCTGGGAACAGGATCGCTTGCTCAAGCTGGCCAGGCCGGCCGAGGTCGTGGCCCTCAACGAGACGCCCGGTTCCGGGCATCTGACACTCGAAGACGTCCGGTCGTCCGTGACCCTGGACGACGGCGAGTTGCCTGATCGTGTCCCCGATCCGGCCCGCGCCATGGCGACCTCGGGCTCCACCGGCAGCCCCAAGATCATCGTCGCGCCAGGCTCGGGCACGGTTGGCTCGGACGTCACTCGTCGGGCCGGTCAAACGGTCGGACTGAGAGACGAGGCCACCCAGCTGGTTCTGTCGCCGCTGTACCACACCAACGGCTTTGCCTGTCACAACGGGTTGCTCGAGGGGCAGCGGCTGGTCGTGATGGAGCGCTTCGACGGCGCCCGGGCGGTCGACCTGATCGAGCGATGCCAGGTGAACTACGCGGTGATGGTCCCGACCATGCTGCTGCGAATCGCCCGCTTGCCCGGTCTCCGGGACCACGACCTCTCCAGCATCGACGCAATCCTCTATGGCGGGGCGCCCATCCCGAAGTGGGTGGTGCAAGCCTGGTTCGAGCTGGTCGGACCGGAGCGTTTCTTCTTCTCCTATGGCGGGACGGAGGGCCACGGCCTGGTCATGACCCGGGGCGATGAGTGGCTCAAGCACGAAGGGACGGTCGGCCGCCCGATTGACTGCGAGGTCCGGATCCTGGACGAGAACGGGAACGATCTGCAGCCCGCCGAGGTCGGCGAGATCTTCCTGCGGCGATCGGATCCCTCACCGTCGTTCAGCTATCTGGGCGCCAGCGGGCCAGAGCCGTCGGTCGATGGCTTTCGCAGCTTTGGCGATCTCGGCTGGCTGGATGAGGACGGGTATCTGTACATCGCCGACCGCCGGGTGGACCTGGTCGTCTCCGGGGGAGCCAACGTGTATCCGGCCGAAGTAGAAACGGCCCTCAGCGAACACCCCGGGGTTGCCGACGTCGCCGTGGTCGGCCTGCCCGATCCGGAGTGGGGTCGCCGGGTCCATGCCTTGATCGAGCCAGCCGACCGGGCTCATCCGCCTTCACCGGACGACCTGCGAGCCCATTGCCGGGCCAGGCTGGCGGGCTACAAGGTGCCCAAGTCCTTCGAGATCGTCGACCGGCTGCCCCGGACCGCCGCGGGGAAGATCAACCGGTCGGCGCTCGTGGCCGATCGAGCCCCGGGCGGGTAGGACGGTCGGCATGGCGGCAAGGAAAGTGGCCTTCGTGACGGGCGCCAGCCGGGGGATCGGCAAGGCGATCGCCGTGCACCTGGCCAGGGCCGGCGTTGACGTCGCCCTTTCCGCCCGGACCGAACAGGAGGGCGAGGCCCGGGAGCACTCCTCGACCCTTCGTCAATCAAACAGCACTCCGCTCCCGGGGAGCCTCAGCGCAACGGCAGCGCAGGTGGAGGAGGCAGGTGTCCGTGCCCTGGCCGCACCGGCCGACCTGCTGGATCGGGCCTCGCTCGGTGCCGCCATTGCGACCGTGCTCGAGCGGTGGGGTCGAATCGACGTGCTCGTCAA
>JBPYFF010000057.1:0-3219 GCA_051984455.1 Acidimicrobiales bacterium
CCCCGGTGATGAAGCCGGGGAAGGTGAGCAGAGCGCCCGCGAGGAGGAGCAAACCGCCGTCAGCGGCTTCCCGCCCGGGGACCTCGCCGTCGCTCAGGCGCGAACTGGCCCGGCGCCACACGCCCGCGCCCTGACGGCGAACAAACCAGGGGCCTGACAGCGAGATGAGCACGAGCAGACCGATTGTCGCCAGGCCGCCGATGTGATGAGCGACCTGGAGGGCGACCCAGATCTCCCCCACCACCAGCAAGACGAACCCGACAATCAGACCGAGACCCACTCCATAAGCGTACCGTCGCCCGGCCACTTACCGCGCGCCGCGCTCGCGGCCTGCTGCGCCTGTACCCTCGGGGGGTGGCTATCGAGGCCGGAGAGGCCGAAAAGGCACAGGACGACGGGCCGTTTGATGGCCAACTTGCGTCCGAAGAACCGCCCCCGGTCGGTCCGCTGCCCGGTCCGCTGCCCGCACCTCCGCCGGCCAAGCCGAAGCTGCGACATCGCGTCCTTCCCCGCACGGTGCTGGGTCTGGCGTCACTGATCCTGGCCGCCTCGGTCGGCGCGGCGTTCAGTGGCGCCGTCCTGTATTCCTACTACGAGTACCGGCTTCAGAAGACCAACGACAAGGTCAACAACCTGGTCAGCGGCTACAAGAAACAGTTCGACAATGCCCGGGGCGACCTCGCCGCTCAGGAGGCGCAGGCCAAAGCGGACATCGCGGCCGAGCTCGGTCCGGTGCGTCAACTGCAGGCCAGCAGCGAGGCGGTGCAAGCGTTGATAAAGAAGATCGCTCCCTCGATGTTCTTCGTCCACACGCTCGACACCGGGGGCCAAGCTTCGGTGGGTTCGGCGTTTGCGATCGCATCCAACCCCAGGCAAACGCTGCTTTTGACTTCCTTCACGACTGTTCAGGCCGCCACCAAACAGCCGGGGCCAGAAGTGTTCATTCGCCAGGGCGGCGCCGACACCAGGGTGACCGTATGGACGTGGGACGAGAAGAGCGACCTCGCGCTCATCATCCTGCCCCGGGGCAACCTTCCCACCCTTTCCCCCGCAGCTGCAACACCACCACCGGTGGCCGGTGACCGCGTCTACGCGGCATCGGGCATCGGCTCGCTCGGTGCGTCGTTGAGCCCGGGAGCCATCACCGATGTGTCGGCGGCCGGGTTTCAGCACAATGCGCCCGTCGGTCAGGCCTTTCAGGGTGGGCCGTTGCTCAACGCGACCGGCGATGTCCTGGGCGTGCTGTCCCGCACCTATTCGCCGCTGAACTTCGCCAGCGACGCGGTCTGGTTCTCCCCTTATCTCCGGAGCGCCTGTGACCGGGTGTTGCAGTGTCCCGGTGGCAACCTCAGCGCTGCCACCAGCGGTCAGCAACCTTAAGCAACACCTAAGGCACGCTGCTCGAACTCGACGTCGTGGATGACGCCGTGGTGCTCGTCGTCGTACTGCTACTTGTCGTCGTCGGGGGGGGCGGCGGAGGAGGAGGAGGGGCGTGCAGCCTGGGTGGCCCATAGACATACGGTCCACCCGATCCGGTGCCGCCCTGGTAGCGCTCAGGGCCGGGGCCGATGGTAGGACGGGGCTGGGTGATCGGGACGGTGGGCGGTGGCTGTATCGGTGGCGCCTGGGTGAAGTCGGTTGGCGGGACATTGGCCAGCGCCTGGCTCATGAAGCTGGCCCAGGTCTGGGCCGGGATGGTGCCGCCGAAGACGGCGCTCACGCCGCGAATGTTCCGCAGCGGGGTGGCCTCGTTGTTGGCGTAACCCATCCATACCGCCGTCGACAGGGTGGGCGTGTAACCAACGAACCAGGCGTTGGTGAAGTTGCTGGTCGTGCCCGTCTTACCGGCAGCCGGCCGGCCGATGTTGGCCGCCACGCCGGTGCCGGTTTGGATGACCCCTCGGAGGACGTCAGTGACATTGTCGGCGACGGCAGGAGAGATCACCTGACTGGTAGCCGGCCTGGTCGCAATGTTGTCGACAATCACGTGGTTGGAGGAGTCAAGAATTTTCAATATGGGCGTCGGCTCGGCTCGCGCCCCGTGGTTGTCGAACACCCCGTAGGCCGAGGCCATGTCGAGCGGTGAGACGTCGACCACTCCGAGGGCGTAGGTGCCACTGCAGGTGTGAAAATCGGGGCTGTACCAGGCCGAGGTGATCCCTAGCTTCTTCGCCATGTCGCCGGTGTCCTTGCACCCCACGTCGCGGACCAGCTGGGCGTACACGGTGTTGATCGAGTACCAGGTGGCCTGGCGGATGGTGCTGCTGCCGGTTCCCTCGCCCTCGTTGTTGCCGATGTAGCAGTCGGTGCGGTTCGGCGGGCAGCCCGGGATGTGAAACACCGGCGGGGCGGGATACACCTTGCTGGGCGAGTACCCCTTGGACAGGGCGGTGGCGAGCACGAACGGCTTCCAGGCCGATCCCGGCTGGCGTCCGCTACCTCCGCCGGCGATGGCAAGCGACGAGGGGTCCCAGCAGCTGGCAGCCACTTCGACGTTGTACTTGCCGGCGGGCGGCTGGAAGCATCCCCCCAGGGCCAGGTTGACGCTCGCGTACGGCCCGGTCCCGAACTCCCGGCCACCGACCAGCGAGTCCACGAACCCGGTCTGGGGCTCGACGGAAGCGAGTGCCATCTCGAGTGGCTCCTGCGTGCCCTTGAGGCTGTTCTGCACCGATTGGTCGGCCGCGTCCTGGATACGAGGATCCAGCGTGGTCTGGACGCGAAGCCCCCCGCGGAAGACTTTGTCGTACCCGTACTTGGCGAGCAGGTACCGCTCCACGTAGTCCACGAACTCCGGGTACTTCGGCTGGTCCTGCTCGGGCGGGTACACCACCGTCGCGTTTGCCGGCGGCGTGCCCTTGGCCAGCAACCACACCCGCTGGGCCATGGCCACCGCGTGCTGCTGAGGCGTGATGTACCCCTGTTGCAGCATCTTGTCGAGGACCACTTCCCGCTTCACCTCCGCCAGGTCGGGGTTCTCCCTCGGGGCATATACGCTCGGAGCGGGGATGACACCGGCGATCATGGCCGCCTGCGAGAGCGTGAGCTGGCTGACCGGCTTGCGGAAGTAGTTCTCGGCCGCGGCACCGACGCCGTAACTGCCATCACCCAGGTAGATGATGGACAGGTACCGGAAGAGGATCTCGTTCTTGGTGCTCTGCCGCTCCAGCTGGCTGGCGAGGATCGCCTCCCGGACCTTGCGGAGCAGGGTGCGCTTGC
>JBPYFF010000058.1:0-6573 GCA_051984455.1 Acidimicrobiales bacterium
GGCACGAGTCCAGTTCGACCGTCCCATCGGCTCCTTCCAGGCCATTCAGCACAAGCTGGCGGATGTTGCCCTGGGGGTCGAGCGGGCGTGGGCGGCTACCTACTACGCCGCCATGGCGATGGATGCGGGCGATGCGGCCGGTGCGGGCGGCGGGGCCGGTGCGGGCGGCGGGGCCGGTGTTGCCGCCGACTCGGAGCGACGTCGGGCCGCCCACGTCGCAAAGGCGGCGGCCGCCGGCGCGGTGCACCGAGCGGCCAAGGACGCCATCCAGGTCCACGGGGGCATCGGGTTCACCTGGGAACACGACCTCCACCTGTGGATGCGACGGGCCTTCGCCTCGGAGTCGCTGTTCGGCTCCCGGGAATGGCACCACGACCGGCTGGCGGACCTGTTGCTCGTCTAGTTGGTGGGGTTTGGTGACGTAGCGGATTAGCCTCGCGGTCATGAGCTACCAGTGTGTGCTCGTGGACCGAGAGGGCGACTTCATCACCATCACGATGAACCTGCCAGCGCGGCGCAATGCTCTCTCGCTCGCCCACATGCAGGAGCTGATCGACGCCTTTCGGGAGGCCGGAGAGACCGACGCCCTGGGGGTCATCCTGGCGGGAAACGGCTCGGTCTTCTCGTCCGGCCATGACTTCGCCGATATGGCCGGTAGCGACCTGGCCGAGATGCGCCGCCTCCTGGTCACCTGCACCGAGCTGATGACCATCATGCAAACCATCCCGCAGCCGGTGGTTGCCCGGGTGCACGGCCTGGCGACCGCAGCCGGCTGTCAGCTGGTCGCCAGCGCCGATCTGGCCGTCGCAGCCGAGACCGCCCACTTCGCCGTGCCCGGCGGCAAGGGAGGCTGGTACTGCACCACTCCCATGGTGGCGGTCGGCCGGGCGGTTGGCCGGAAGCGGGCGGTCGAGATGGCCATGACCGGTGATCCGATCGATGCCGCCACCGCGGCCGAGTGGGGTCTCATCAACAAGGTCGTGCCGGCGGAGCAACTCGTCGACGCGACGCTCGACCTCCTGCGACGGGCGACCCGGGGCAGCCCCCTCTCAAAGGGGATCGGCAAGCAGGCGTTCTATGCGCAGATCGACCTCGATCAGCCCAAGGCGTATTCGTACGCGATCGAGGTGATGGCCTCGGCCAGCCAGACGGCCGACGCACGGGAGGGCGTGGCCGCCTTCCTGGAGAAGCGGCCACCCAAGTTCACCGGCCACTAGGCCGGCGGGCCGTCGGGGGCCGGCGAGCTGGCGAGCCGGCGGGCCGGCCGGGCTCCAGCGTTTCGGGGAGAGTTGAGTACCGCCGGCGGTCGACTTCTCTCCCCGGAACGTTTTGGGGAGAGAAGTTCCGGCGCTCGGAGGCAAGAGCCGTACGAGCGTCCACATTGACCGCACGGATCGGTGCGGGCCAACATTCGGGGCATGGGAGCGCTGGAAGGCAAAGTGGCGGTGGTAACCGGGGCGGGAAGGGGAATCGGTCGAGGCGAGGCGCTGCTGCTCGCGGCCGAAGGTGCGGCCGTGGTGGTCAACGACCTCGACCCCGGTCCGGTCGAGCAGGTCACCAGAGAGATCGAGGAGCGGGGCGGAAAGGCCATCGTCCAGTTGGCTGACGTCGCCGACTGGAATCAGGCCCAGGCGTTGATCGCCAGCGCGGTCGACACTTTCGGGGACCTGCACATCCTGGTCAACAACGCCGGTTTTCTGCGGGACAAGATGAGTTTCAACATGGACGAGGAGTCGTTCGACGCGGTCATCCGGGTCCACTTGAAAGGCCACTTCGCGCCGAGTCGCTGGGCGGCGGCGTACTGGCGTGACAAGGCGAAGGGAGGCCAGGAGACTGCCGGCCGCATCATCAACACGTCCAGCGAGGCAGGTCTTTGGGGCAACCCCGGCCAGTCCAACTACGGGGCGGCCAAAGGAGGCATCTACGCGATGACGCTCGTGCTGGCCCGAGAGCTCCGGCGCTATGGCGTGACCGCCAATGCCATCGCCCCGCGAGCCAGGACGAGGATGACCGAGCCGCTCGGGGGGAGCTTCGACCCGAGCCAGCGCCCGACTGATGCCTTTGACACCCTCGATCCCGACAACGTCGCGCCGGTTGTGGGATGGCTGGCGAGCGATGCTGCTGCCGAGGTGAGTGGTCAGGTCTTCCTGGTGACCGGCGGCCGGGTCCATCTGATCTCAGCATTTGAAGAGGCGAGCGTCATCCGCAAGGACCAGCGGTGGACTGTCGATGAGTTGATGGCTGCTCAGGCCGAGCTGTTCGCCCGGCGACCGTCCACGATTCCTCCGTTCAGCGTCGCCGAATAGGCCGAACAGGGCGAGCCAGACGGAGGAGAGCGATGACCGAGCTGCTCACCGATCAGCTCCGGCTGATGGCGGAGCATTTCCCTGAGGAAGTCGGCTACAAGAGCCTCGACAAGGACGAGTCGCTGACATTTGCAACCTGGGAGGGGCGCTCCAACCAGCTGGCCCGGGGCCTGACCGCTCATGGTGTTCGCCGGGGCGATCGCGTCTCGATCTTCCTGTCGCCTGACGACGTGCTCGACTGGCTGGTCGGGTACTCGGCCGTCCACAAGGCGGGCGCGGTGGCGGTGCCCACCAACACTCGTCTCGTCGCCCGGGAGCTGGAATACGTGCTCGGTCACGCCGAGGCGACGGCGGTGCTCGCCTCGGAGCGGCTTCTCCCGGTGCTCGATGCCGCCCGGCCGCAGCTTCCGGCGTTGCGGATCCTGGCCACCCCTGCCCAGCCCGACTGGTCGGGTCTGCTTGATCCCGACGCCGGTACCTACCAGGTGCCGCTCAGCGATGACGACATGGCCGACATCCTCTACACGTCGGGTACGACCGGACGTCCCAAGGGCGTGGTGGTGCGTCATCGCAACGCCGCCCTCATTCCCAACGGTCTCCCGACGTGGACAGGGATGGGGTGGTTGCATGCCTCACCGTTGTTCACCTTCGCCGGCATCTCTTCCGTCTACAACCCGATGAAGCTCGGCCTCACCGGTATGTTTCTGGCCAAGTTCGATGCCGGCAGGTGGCTTGAACGGGTCGAGCAGGAGCGGCCGATGGCCGTGTTTCTCGTGCCGGCCATGGGGCAGCTGTTGCTGGCCGAACCCGCCTTCGATACCGCCGATCTGTCCAGCATCCGGCTGTGCTCGCTCGGCAGTGCGCCGCTCCCGCCGGAGACGCAACGCCGGCTCCAGGAGCGCATGCCCGAGGCCACCGTTTCCAACGGCTACGGCATGACC
This sequence comes from Acidimicrobiales bacterium, assembly GCA_051984455.1. Classification (GTDB taxonomy): domain Bacteria; phylum Actinomycetota; class Acidimicrobiia; order Acidimicrobiales; family Palsa-688; genus JBPYFF01. Next base: position 3,248 of record JBPYFF010000058.1, read on the forward strand.
GAAGCCGGTCCCGCATATTGCTCGCTGCCCAAGGAAGAAGCGTCCCGCCGGGTGGCCTCCGTCGGCAAGCCCATGCCCCCGGTCGAGTTCGACATTGTCGACGAAGAGGGACACTCCTTGCCGCCAAGGGAGGTCGGCGAGCTGGTGATCCGCATGCCGGGGCGAGAGCGTGAGTACTACAGGGATCCGGACGCGACCAGGGACACCTGGCACTCCGACGGTCTGCACAGCGGCGATCTCGCCTACCTCGATGAGGACGGCTACCTCTACATCGTCGGTCGAAAAAAGGACATGATCATCCGGGGTGGCAACAACATCTATGCGGCCGATGTCGAGGCCGTCCTCTTCGAGCACCCCGCAGTGCAGGAGGCGGCCGTTGCCGGAATTCCTCACCCTGTCCTCGGTGAGGATGTGGCCGCCTGGGTCGTTGTCCGGCCGGGGTTGGACGCGACGGCGGACGAACTCCGGGCGTTTTGTGCGTCGAGGATTGCGGATTACAAGGTTCCTCGCCGCATCACGTTGTGCGGCGAACTACCCCGAAACGCCACCGGCAAGGTGGTGAAGGGAGAGCTGGTCCGAGGTGTGGCCGGTGGGTGAGCCGGTCGACTTCGGGATCTACGTCCCACAGCTGGCATTCGGGTATCAAGACGTGCTGCACAGAGCCCAACTGTGCGAGGAGCTCGGGTTTTCGTCGTTCTGGCTGTTCGACCATTTCTACGGCCCGCAGTTCCCCGACCTGCCGGCCCTGGAGGGCTGGACGCTCGCCACTGCCCTGCTCGCGCAGACGACCACATTGCGGGTCGGTCATCTGGTGTTGTGCAACAACTTCCGGCATCCGGCTTTGTTGGCCCGCATGGCCACGACACTCGATGTCATCTCCGCCGGGCGCCTCGAGGTTGGCCTCGGCAGCGGTTCGGTCGAGGAAGAACATCACCAGGCTGGCCTGCCGTGGGGTTCGTTGACTGAGCGCTCCGAGCGGTTGGGCGAGGGCCTCGAGATCCTGACCCGGATGTTCGGCTCGGAGAAGACCAGCTTCGAAGGCCGCCACTATCAGCTACGGGACGTCCCCAACCTGCCCCTCCCGGTACAGCGGCCTCGTCCCCCGATCCACGTGGGCGGGGCACATCCCCGGTACACGCTGCCGCTGGTCGCTCGTTACGCCGACGTGTGGAACGTCCCCGTCTACGCCCTGGGGAACTGGCGGCAGCGAGTGGAAAGGCTGGACGACGAGTGCGAGCGGATCGGTCGCGACCCCTCGACCATCCGGAAGTCCCACGAAGCGGTGCTCGTGATCGCACCCGACGACGCGTCACTGGCAACGGCGCGGGCCAAGGCGGAGCGGCGCTTTGGGGGCCCTACCTGGGGTCTGGAGGAGGGGGGCTATATCGGGACGCCGCCGGCGATCGTGGACCGCATTGCCGAACGGGTCGAGCAGGGCATCACCATGTTCGTCTTCTTCACGTTCGACCGGGGAGGGGAATCGACCTTGCGGCTGTTTGCCGAAGAGGTGATGCCGCACTTCGGCCGGACATAGCCGGCCGCAGCCGCTCAGCCGGCGGCCACCCGCTCGGCGTCGCCCAGCACCAGGTCGGCCAACCGGTGGCGCTGCCAGGCCTGATTGCCGAACAGGACATCGTTCTGCTTCACCCGGCGAAAGAGCAGATGGCAGTCGACATCCCAGGTGAACCCCACGCCGCCGTGAACCTGGATGTTCTCGGCCGTGATCATGTTGGCTGCTTCCCCGACGAATCCCTTCGCCATGGCGGCGGCTGCTTCCCGACCAGGATCGCTGACATCGCTGGCCCACGCTGCGTAGTGAGTACCGACCCGGCAGAGCTCGAGCTGGTGCAGCATGTCGACGATCTTGTGCTTGATGGCCTGAAAGGAGGCGATCGGTCGGTCGAACTGAACCCGCGCCTTGGAGTAGTCGATCGCCATCTGCAAGGCCCGTTCGCATGCGCCCACCGTTTCCGCGCAGAGGGCCACATCGATGTCGTCGTTGACCCGGCGTAGCAGTGAGGTCTGATCGCCTTCGGGACCGAGCCGGCGGGCCGGCCGTGAGGACAACTCGACGCGGGCAACCTTCCTCGTGACATCCAGCGAAGGAACGAGCGTGCCCCCAGGCGGCTCGACCACGAACGCTGCCAATCCATCTCCGCCTGGCGTTCGGGAAACGATGATGGCGAAATCGGCAGTGTGGCCGTCCAGGACCAGGGGCTTCAGCCCGTCAAGTCGCCAGCCATCCGGGGTGAGGGTTGCCGATACGGTGATCCGCGCCAGCGGGTCGCCACTTCCAAACTCCTCCATGGCGAGCGTTCCTCGTCCCCGGCCAGATGCCAGGTCTGCCAGCAAATCTGCCGCCCCGAGCGCGCGGGCGGCGAGCGTAGCGCAGACCGCCGACGACAAGAACGGTCCGGGCAGCGGCAACTTGCCCATTTCCTCCTGGAGCACGACGAGGTCCACCATCCCGAGGCCGCTTCCGGGAGCGAGCACGCCAAGCCACCCAAGGTCAGCCAGTTGCTGCCAGAGCTCGTCCGTGAATCCTTGCTCATCGTCAATCATGCGACGCACGTAGGCAGGCGGCGTCTCCTTTGCCAGCACGGAACGCACCGACTCCCGCATCGCGTCCTGCTCGGCGCTGAAGGTGAAATCCACGGCCGGAGCCTAAGTGAATCGCTCGCTCAACCGGTAAAACTCGAGCGGAGCATCCCACAGGCTGGTGGTGAGGTCGACCCTCGTTGCTCCCGCCCTGCTTGTCTCCTCGATGAAGGTGTCGGCCGCGTGAGGAAAGAGGGCGTCGGGGTGAGGGAAGTCGCTTGCCCACAGCACGTGATCGGCGCCCACCTGACTCATGACCCAGGCGGCCAGCTCGTCGTCAGGATCGGAGCAGATGGTGCACTGACGGCGGAAATAGTCGCTGGGCTCAAGGTCAAGCTCTTTGCACTCGGTGTCAGCCAGCCATTCCCGGTGGTCGTCCATGCGATGCAGCCAGTAGGGCAGCCAACCAGTGCCCGATTCGAGGAACGCGACCCGCAGGCCGGGATGGCGCTCGAGCGTCCCGCCCAGGATCAGCCCGGCCATGGCCGCCATCTGTTCCATGGGATGGGAGCAGAGGTGGCGCTCAACGAAACTGGTAAATCGGTCGCCCATGGTGGGCCCCTGCACGCCAAGGCCCTCGTGCACCGCCAGGACCAGGCCGAGGTCTTCGACCGCCGCGTATAGCGGCTCGTACTCCGGGTCGCCCAGGTGCCGGCCGTAAAGTCGGTTGGGCCGGACCATGACGCCGACCAGTCCGAGATCCGCCACCCGTGCGGTCTCGCTTGCCG
>JBPYFF010000059.1:0-8233 GCA_051984455.1 Acidimicrobiales bacterium
ACGGAAGCGGCCGGGCCAGGGCCCTCTCCTGCCTTCGCCGTGGCCCGCACTCGCTGGTTGCTCCAGGCCCGGATGCGCTCTTCGCCGTAGGCCCGGGCCAGCCGTTGGCGGGTCGACGAGTCTGCCGTGCGATGCTCCTGGCGCGCGAGGTCGATCACCCGCCCGACGCCGGAGCCACCAATTCGATCGACCCCACCCGACCCCGCGCCCGCCACCATTTGGCGCTCACCGGCAAGGCTGGCACTCGCCACCCGCCAGCCGTCGTTGACGGCGCCGACGCGGCAGAAGTCGGGAATGCGCACGCCTTCGAGGAACACCTGGTTGAACTCGGCGACACCGCCCATGTGACGCAAGGGGTGGACTTCCACTCCGTGGCGATGCAGGTCAACGAGGAAATAGGTGATGCCCTTGCGCTTGGGAACGGTTGGATCGGTCCGTGCCAGGCAGATGGCAAAGTCGGAGACATCCGCCCACGTGGTCCAGACCTTCTGGCCGGTCAAGACCCAGTCATCACCGTCAGGAATGGCGCGGGTCGCGAGCGAGGCGAGATCGGACCCTGCCCCGGGCTCGCTGAAGAGCTGGCACCATCGCTCCTCGTTGCGCACCAGGGGCGGCAAGAACCGCAGGCGCTGCTCTTCGGTTCCGTGGGCGAACAGCGCGGGAGCGGTGTTGTTAAGGCCGAGAGGATTGAGCCGCCCAAGGTTGTACGGCGCCAATATCCCCTCGGCAATCCGTGCCTGTGCGGGCTTAAGATCGAGACCGCTATAGATGACAGGCCAGGTGGCGACCGCCAGCCCCGATGAAGCGAACGTCGGATACCACGCCTCGTAGTCCGAAGGCGAACGAACCGCCCGTATGGCGGCTCGACCCTGAGCGGCAGCCTGACGCCATGATGCCGGCACGTGTTCGTCGACCCAGGCCGATACCGCCGACCGGATCGTCTCTGGCCCGGAGGACCGGTCGAGGTCGAGACGAGGATTGGCGGCCATCGGGACTTGTATATGATAGACGATAGCGGGAAAGGGGGGCCCCGAGGTTTGGGTGACAGTTTGGGTCACAGCTTGGGCGACAGGTTGGCCGGCACTGAGGTCATCACCGACCAGCGCATCGCCCATCTTCGTCGCCGGATCGGTGTCGCCCAACCCCACCCTCAGCCGCCCCATTACCGATCTCCCAACGAAGATGCCTTCCGGGCGGTGGCCGAGGCCTGCGGAGACGACAATCCGCTGTGGTCCGACCCCGACTACGCGAGCGGGACACGCTGGCAGGGGCCCATCGCTCCGCCTCAACTCGTCGGCGGCGACACGCTCATCGGCGAGAACGAGGGGGACGGGCTCGACCCGGCAAGGCGAGAACTGCTGACGGGGGACCCGCTCCGCGGCGCTCATGCCTTTTACTCGGGCAGCTTTCGGGAGTGGTGGGCGCCGCTTCGGGCCGGTACCCGGGTGACCAGGCGGAACGCCCTCGTGGGTGTACACGACAAGACCAGCCAGTTCGCCGCCCGAGCTGTCCACGAGTGGACAGCAGAGGTCTTTGCCGCACTCCAAGGTCCGGTCCTTGGCGCCCAGTATCGCTTGATGATCCGTACTGAGCGTGACAAAGCGCGATCGAGCGGAAAGTACGAGGACACGCGCATCGTTCCCTATGGTGACGCTGAGCTGGCCGCGATCGACGCCGTCTATGCAGCCGAGCCAGGCAGGCGGCGGGGGGCGCAAGTGCGCTGGTGGGAGGACGTCGAAGTCGGTGACGACGTTGGTCCGCTGGTCAAGGGACCGCTGCGCGTAACCGACATCGTGTGCTGGCACGCGGGGATGGGGATGGGACTTTATGGAGTGAAGCCCCTTCGCCTCGGCTTTCAGCAACGCCAGCGGATGCCGCGCTTTTTTCGACCGGACGATCTCAACATTCCCGATGTGCAGCAGCGAGTCCACTGGGACGCGGATTGGGCTCGACAGGCCGGCAATCCCGCCATCTATGACTACGGGCGGATGCGGGAAACGTGGCTCATTCATCTGTGCACCGACTGGATGGGCGACGATGCCTGGCTGTGGAAGCTCGACTGCGAGTTCCGACGATTCAATTACATCGGCGACACCCACTGGATGCGGGGGAAAGTGGTAAGGAAGTACCTGGCTGAGGAGGGTGGGCCGGCGGTGGATCTCGACGTCTGGGGGGAGAATCAGCGAGGGGAGATCACCACTCCTGGCCATGCCTGTGTTCTTCTGCCCAGCCGCAAACATGGACCGCTGACGCTGCCTCCTGCCCCCGGCGGGTCGACAACGTGCCAGGCCACGCTCGACGCCCTGGTGCAGAGGTTTGCCGCGATGGAGCCAAGCGGGTGAAGCCGTATCCCGAAGTCCCCGAGGGTCTGCTGGTCGAACGAGACGGCGCCGTGTTGCGGATCCGGCTCAACCGGCCAGAACGGCGCAATGCCATGACCGACGACATGGTCCTCGGGCTGATCGAGACCCTCGACGCAGCCGGCAGCGACGACGGCGTGCGGGTCATTTCTCTTTCGGCGGAGGGCGCCAACTTCTGCTCCGGCTTCGATCTCGGACAGCGCGAGATGAGCGAACGACCCCGGGCGGGATCGACCCAACGACAGATGCGGTGGCACGTCAATCGCCTCATCCCCGCGATGCTCGAGGTGCAACTCCCGATCGTGACCGCCGCGACCGGCTGGATCGCGGGACTGGGGCTCAACCTCCTGCTCGCCTCCGACTTTGCGATCGTCGCCGAGGACGCCCGGCTCTGGTCACCGTTCACCTCGGCCGGCTTCACGCCGGATTCGGGCGGATCGTGGCTGTTGCCCCGCCTGGTGGGGGTGGCGAGAGCAAAGGAAATGATTTTGCTCGCGCGGCCGGTGACCGGAGCAGAGGCAGCCAGGTGGGGCGTGGTCCACCGGGCCGTACCCTCGCCCGAGGTCAATGCACTGGCCGACGACCTCGTCGGAGAGCTGGCGGGCGCGGCCACGGTTGCGGTGGGCCTGGCCAAGCTGCTCATCCACCGCAGCCTGAGCTCAGACCTGAACGCTCATCTGGCCGACGAGGCGCTGGCGCTCGAGCTGGCCAGCCGCAGCGAGGATTTCAAGGAGGGCCGGCGGGCCCGGGTCGAGAAGAGACGGCCCGACTTCGGCGGGCGCTAGGCGACCGGCGCGAGGCGGCCGGCGCGAGGCGGCCGGCGCGAGGTGGAAGGCGGGAGGCGGCCGGCGCGAGGTGGCCCGTCCGCCCCCGGCTCGCCGGTCCGGCCATGACACAGCCAAGATGGTGATGACAAGGAGGGAAAACGAGTGGACCCAATCAAGATCGGATGGCTGGGGTCCGCCCTGGACGGTCCGGGCGGCGGATACGACAAGATCCACCGGATGGCGTTCGACGAGGCGACAGAAGGGGGCATCCTCAACCGGCCGGTCGAGTTCGTCATCCACCCCGAGAACGGTTTGCCTCACGGGTCGGCCAAGAACGCTATCGACGGCTTTCGATTCCTCGTCGATGAAGGTTGCGTCGGCATCGCCGGCGGCTACAGCTCGGACAACGCCATGGTTCTCGCTCGCTATGCCAACGAGCTCGAGGTTCCGCTGATCAGCTGGTGCGGCACCGAGCGCTTTCGGGGCGAGTACTGCTTCCGGCTGGGCAATGGTGACTGCGGGGGTGACCCGGCCCTCATCGTTGCCTGGCTCAAGCGGAACGGGTACGAGCGTGTGGCCGTCTTGAGCGAGGTATCACCCAACGGCGAGGAATATTTCCGGTACCTCCGCCAGGAGTGCCGCCGGCGGTCGGTCGCGATCGCGGCGGTAGAGACGGTTGACCAGACTCCAAGAGATCTGCCCGGAAATCTGGCGCGGCTTCGACAGGCCGACGCCAGCGCGCTGGTGTACATGGGTTACGGCGTCATCGCCGCCAATGGCCAGCTCCGTGGCGCCCTGGAACAGCTGGGCTGGGACCCGCCCCGCATAATGGGCACGTCGTTCATGTTCTATCTCATGGGTTTTGACAAGTTCGAAGGCTGGGTCGGCATCGACCAGTTGTGCCCCGACAATCCCCTGGCCGAGCACTTCCATCAGCGCTACGTCAAGCGCTACGGGGGCGATCCCCCCATGTGGCCCAACGCCATTCCCGTGCTCGCCTACGACACTGCCCGGGTGCTCGTGGAGGGACTTCATCGTGCTCCGGTGCTCACGGGGTGGGGACTCAAGGCCGGGCTGGAACAAATTCGCTTCCTGCCCAGTGCGACCGGCGGACCCCAGACGCATATCGCCGGCGGCCCCTTCGACCACCAGCTCTTCAAGGGGGACTGGCTTCTCTACGGCCGGGTGCGAGACGGCAAGCTCGTCTTCGAAGGCCTCTTCGAGCCCTGGGAGGATTGACCGCCTCTATCGTGGCCCTGCAACACCCCCCGATGGCGAAACAGCGCGACCACGTTGTCGGCCTGGCGGCGCATCATGAGGCGGTACGCCTCCGCCGCCGCGTCGGCATCCCCCTTCTTGACTGCTCTGGCCACGGCGGCGGATCCCCGGCGCTGCACCTGCATTGCCGCGGGGACAAGCTCGAAGAAGTTCCCGGGCACCAGTCCTGTCAGGGCCCGCAACACCATGGCGATGCGGTGTGACCTGGCGGCGGCGACCACGGCGCCGTGGAAGGCGATGACCAGCCGGGAGAACTCCCTCGGGTCGTCAGTTCTGCGAAGGGCATAGACGAGCTTGCCGAGCTCTTCGTCGAGCGCTGGGGCTCCTCGCCTTACCGCCCGCTCCGCCGCCAGCCCGTATACGAGCCCATACAGCTCGTAGTGGTCCCGCACCGCCGGTTCGTCAACGGCGTTTACGAACGCCCCCCGGTTGAGCTCGATCGTGACCCAGCCGCCGGCCTCGAGGGCGATCAATGCCTCTCGAACGGGAATCCGGCTGATCCCGAGCGCCCTCGCGATCTCGTCCTGGGGCACCCGATCGCCCGGTCGGAGCTCGCCATCGAAGATGAGGCGCTGGATGTAGCGAGCGGCGTCTTCACCGCTGCTGCGACGCCTGGTCACTTCGGGACGAGATACCGGCAGCATCAGCCGTGGCCCGCCTCGCCTGGCTCGCCTGGCTCTCCTGGCGGCGGCCCGTTGAAGTCGTGGCGGTCGTGGCGCAACGGTTGCCAGACCGGGTCTCGCTTTTCCACGAACGCCCTGGGACCCTCCTCCTGATCCGGATGCCCCCACATCGACACCAACTCTTTGGCCCCACCCCGGCACGCCTCCGACAGCCCGACCTCGAGGGCATTCCACAACGCTCGCTTGGTGGCGGCCATGGCGGCGGGAGAGTTCCGTGCGATCTTCTCCGCCAGCGCCTGGGCCTTTTCCCGCAGGCGCTCCGGCGGTTCCACCACTTCGCTGACCATGCCCATCTGCCGTGCTCGCTCGGCGGTGAGCCGCTCATGGCGACCAACCAGTGCCATACGCATGACCGCTTCGGCCGGAACCTTTCGGAGCAGGCCGATGGCTTCTGACGCCGTCACCTGTCCCAGGGAGACGTGCGGGTCAACGAACGTGGCGTCGGCGGAGGCCATGACAACATCGGCATCGGCTACGAAGTGGAGGCCGCCGCCCGCGCATATCCCGTTGACGGCCGCGATCACCGGCTTCCAGACACGGTTGTGCCACGCGGTCAAGCGGAGCTCGGAGCGGGCTGTCCGTCGAGACTGCTCACGGAGTGCAGCCGGGTCTTGGGCCAGCTGGACGACGTCCAGCCCCGTCTGGAACGCCTTTCCGTTTCCGGTGTTAACGATGGCCCTCACGCCGGGATCGCGGTCGAGCTCGGCCCATGCCGACTCCAGCTCGTCGAACATGGCTGCGTCGATGGCGTTACCCGCCTCAGGTCGATTGAAGATCAGCCAGCCCACGGGTCCACGGCGCTCGACGATCAGTCGCTCGTAGCCCGTCACCGCCAAATCGTATACGATTCACGTGGCTCCGGTTCGGAATGGAGGTGTACCACGAACGCTGATGACCTCATTCTGGTGAGTGTTGATGACCACATCTGCGAGCCGGCCGGCATGTTCGACAACCACGTGCCTCGCCGGTATCGAGAGCTGGCGCCCCGCGTCGTGGTGGACGACCGCGGCAGCCAGCAGTGGTGGTATGGCGATCTGAGGGGCCGTGACCTGGGGCTCAACGCGGTCGCGGGTAAGCCGCGGGAGTTCTTCAATATTGACGCCTGTCGTTACCAGGACATGCGCCCAGGCTGCTACGACGTGCATGAGCGAGTCCGGGACATGAGCGCCGGCGGTCAACTGGCGGGGCTCAACTTTCCCAACTGGACGGGTTTCTCCGGTCAGGTCCTCAATCAGGGACCCGACCCGGATGTCAACGAGACCATGATCCGCGCCTACAACGACTGGCACGTCGACGAGTGGTGCGGCTCTTACCCGGACCGGTTCATCCCCTGCGGCATCCTGCCCTTGTTCGATGTCGAGCGAGCCGCGGCAGAGGTACGACGGCTGGCAGCCAAGGGGTGCCACGCAGTGACGTTCTCCGAGCGGCCGCAGGCACTGCAGATGCCGTCGATCCACTCTGGGTACTGGGACCCGTTGTTCGCCGCCTGCTGTGACGAGGGCACCGTCCTGTGCTGCCACGTCGGATCGTCTTCCCGTTCGGTCGCGACCTCGCCCGACGCCCCCGCAGGCGTGCCCATGACGCTGTCGTCCGCCATGTCCATCTACTCGCTGGGCGACTTGTTGTGGGCCACCTTCTGGGATCGGTTCCCGCCTCTGCGCTTCTCGCTCACCGAGGGCGACATCGGCTGGATCCCGTACTTCTTGTGGCGGGCGGAGCACGTCCACGATCGCCATTCCGGGTGGACCCGCCACGACTTCGGGCGGGCTGGCAGTCCCACGCAGGTGTTCCGGGATCACATCGTGTGCTGCTTCATCAACGACCCGGTCGGTGTGGATCTGCTCCATCGATTCAATATCGACAACGTCTGCTGGGAGTCGGACTATCCCCACTCGGACGGAACCTGGCCCAACGCCCCCGAGCTGACCGCGGCTTTGCTGGCCGGTCTGACCGATGAACAGATCGCCAAGCTCACTCACGAGAACGCAATGAGGCATTTTCGGTTCGACCCGTTCGCCACCCGGGCAAAAGAGGATTGCACGGCCGGCGCCCTGCGGGCCGAGGCCAGCGATGTCGACACGGTCACCAGGGCGGGGCGGCCGGCCGACGACCGCGACCTCGAAGCGTGGCGCTTGATGACCGGAGGGCGGAGCACGTCGTCGGGTTAGACGGTTGGACGGTGAGACGGTGAGACGGTTGGCCCTTGTTCGCGTTCTCGGCAGCGTTACCCGCACCTTCGCCGCTTGAAGGCGTTCCCAGAATGCATTCCGGTTAGTCGAGGAGCGGCCGGGGGCTAGCCGGCCCTGGGGCTAGCGGGGCCCGGGCCCGGGCTCGAGCAGGTCCACGGTTACCTCGGGTGGCCCGACGCTCGTTGGTGACGTTTCTCGACGGACAAACTCGACTCCCGCCGGCCACCGGGTCACGTGCTGATCGCCGTTCTGGCGGTAACGGATCACGGTGACGTCATCCATGTCGACTCGAAAGAGATGAAAGGAGGGCTCTTCGGGCTGCCACCCGAGCACCGCCACGGCCGCGCGGTAACTTGCCCGAACAGAAGGTTCATTGACCGGCACCGCCCTGCCACGAATCTTGACCTCGCCCTGGCTGCCATCCCGGTCGGCGATGACGCTGTGGACGAGAAGGCGGTCATCTCTGAACAAATCCAGAGCCTTGCGGGACTGCCACATCATTGACAGCCAGAGGTCACCGTCGAGGATGAGCGGTTCGATGGGACTGAGCCTCGGGGTGCCATCCAGCCGTATCGTCACCGCGAGCAGAACTCCGGGACCGATCAACCGATCGTGACACACGCGGGCCAGGCGGGGCGCCTGCTCCTGCAAATCCGCCCAGCGCACGGCCAAAGCCCTGCCGGTGCCTCGGTACGGCCCCGGGACCCTAAACGGCTCGCCCGGAAAAGTTCAGCAGTCGGGTCTGCTCACCGGCGTCAGGAGGGGGTTCGATCTTCGCCGCGAACCGGCCGGGTCCACGGATGGCGTCGTCGATCGGCGTGAGAAACTCCCTCGCTTTCACGACCGCGGCCGGATCCAGGTCTTCACGCTGACCCGTCGCTCGAGCCAGGTCCCAGGTGTGGATGAGGGTGTCGGCGCACAGAAGGCGGCCAACGAGGGACTCGAACGGCTGCTCA